>JBCCEO010000204.1:0-11036 GCA_039030255.1 Planctomycetota bacterium
CGCTCTTTGCTGGTTCTTTGTATTCAATACCTGCCAGTTTCGCGAGTTTGCGATAATCAAAATTGTTCGGATCAAATCCACTTCGCGACGAGGCGTAGCCCCAATTCGTGGCCAGGTCGAGAGACTCCTTCAGCTTGCCATCAAAACCACTTAGGTTTCCTTTGTCGTTAAAGAATGCAATCTGTCCGGCAGTGTTTCCAGTAAAGGTGCAGTCGAGCAACAGACCGTGGGCGTCGATTTCTAGAGTCGGTAGAACTTCTTCGCCAAAGATTTGTTGGGCCTTGGTCAAGAGTTGACGGTAGCCGCTTTGCATTCTCTGGCTCTCTTCAAAGCCATTGCGCATTTGCACGACTTCCTCTGTGCCCTTCATGTAGCCGGCCACAAACTTTTCGACCCAGTCCTTATTGGCGTCGTACCAGTCTTTGCGCACTGCATAGACGTCTGCAATGGAGCGGCTCATCGATTGTGTGCTATTGACCACATGAGCTCCCTTCACCGTGCCTTCGGCACCGCTGCCAATAGTGTCGAAGCCACCTGTCAAACCAAGCAGATCGGGCGTTATAACACAACAGGCATCTACTGAACTGTCATTACGAAAAAGTTCCGCAGCTCCGTCCGGTCCGGTGAGGTCTTTTGTCCACACGATTTCCACGTCTTTGTTGGTAAGCGAAGCGGCAGCTAACGAGTCGTAAAGAAGGCCGACGTGAGGTCCTCCTTGCTGGCAAGCGATCTTCTTGCCCTTCAATTCATTCAATGACTTGAGGCTCTCGCGTCCGACGATGTGGTCGCCAGCACTCCAAGACAGCTGAAGGACGATGACGGGTTTGGTCCGCGGATCTGCGCCGACTACTTCACTCGCTTGGCCGATCATGCGGAACGTTCCGCGAAGCATCGGTGACTTGCCCGAGACATAGTTTTTGACTTGTCCCACAAAGTCGTCGCCCGCAACCAGATCTACATTCAAGCCAGATTTTTGAAAGATTGAACCTGTCTGAGTCTTCAAGCTACCGTTGGCATGGAATGTAGCGACGTCGCCGCCCCAAGTTATGAAGGGTACGGAGACCGATTGAGTTTTCTTGACGTTGCCAACGGACACGTTGCCAACGAGTTCTTTGAAGCTTTGAGCAAGCAAACTGGACGCCGAAAATGCGACTAGTGTGAGTGCAATTAATGTTGATCGTCGAAGCACGTAATTCTCCCTTGCATGATGCAATTCTTTGAGCCTTCTTTGAGCTTATGTGTTCTCTTACACCCTGGGCAGCGTTTGGTATGGCCTGCCCTTTTCTTTTTGGGCCATTCTTCGCCGAACCCAAGTAATTCGTGTTCTCAATTCCTTGTGGCGAAAGAATACCGACAATGCGTAAGCTACAGCATGGTTTAACAATGCCGCTTGCAGAAAGTAGTCTAGATAGACACTTTTCGCAGATTTTAACCTGTTATTGGTCCTACTCGGGCGTCCATGTCGCATCGACGCCCGTTCTTATAGGCGGAAGAACAGGCCGATTGGGGCGCATATGCTACTTCTCCAACTCAGACGCGTTCGACCAAACGTTCCACGCCGGTGTCGACGACGATGATGACCAGGAGCTAAAACTCTGTGCTCCTCATTCCGAAACGAAGGGCGGCCGCGGAAGTTCACGCCGCCACATTAGATCTACTTTGTCACCTACTGACTCAGCATTCGGCTATCGCCTCGTTTCCCTACGTGTGCTGGTGCAATTGTGCGACTTCCGTCTCTATTTGTCAGACGTTATGCCGCTTGGCGCTGGGGCTAGAGCTCGCTGTAAGGCCGTGTTATCTTGAGTTCTCGCCGGAACAAGCACAGATTCCCACGCGTTACGTGGTCTGTGGCTACTTTTTCGTTTGTCTATCGCGTTTGACTCGTGCGGTTGCTTTTGTAGTTTGGGAAAGTGGGATCGTGGACAAGACAACCAAGACTTTGCTCGTGGTATTTGCTTCGCTCGGAGGTTTATGCTTGTTCTGTTGTGGTGGGCTAGCCATTTGGGGATGGAATCTCTCGGGCCAACTTTTGGGTACGGCCGATGTTCCGGCTGGAATGAGTTTCCAACAATGGCGAGATAGTCGGCCAGATGATCTTAAAGTTCGAGGTCCCGCACCGCAGGATTACGATCTTGAATCTCCGCCCCGCGGCGTTCGCGAAGTCCTCTACCAATCAGGCGACCTTGAGTTGAAGGCTTGGGTCAAGCTGCCACCGAGTCTTGCAGGGTCGGGCGTTTGGGCTTCAAATGCTGTGGGAGGTTCCCTCGGAAATGGAACGGCGGATCTGAAAGATTTGAAGCGAGCACCGGGACTGATTTTCTTGCACGGAGGCTTTGCCTTTGGAAGCGGGGATCTGGATGCAGTTCAATTGGCCGTCGATAGCGGCTTCGTGGTAATGACGCCGATGCTGCGAGGTGAAAACGGAAACCCCGGTAGTTTTGAATTGTTTCTCGGAGAAGCCGATGATGCCGCTGCGGCAGCACGTTGGCTCAGCCAACAACCCTATGTTGATCCAAATCGGATTTTTGCCTTTGGCCACAGTGTAGGAGGCGGCGTGTCCGCAATGCTATCGCTGCTAGATGATGTGCCGATAATACACTGCGGTAGCAGCGGCGGGCTCTATCCGCCTTCCGTTTTTCTCGGCTGGGCTGATATCGTTCCCTTTGAGTCAACACCAGAAGCCCGCAGCTCAAGGTTGCTAGTCTCAAATATCAGATTGATGCAGCGGCAGCATTTTGCATACTTGGGCCTTGGCGACTCGTTGCAAGATGCCGCGAACTCCGCCAAAGCAGAGATGGCCCGTCTTGCAGATCCAAAACTTAAAGTTGAAATGGTTCCCGGTGATCATTTCTCCAGCTTTGACAAAGCGCTGTCAAACTATCTACGAGAATGCAATGCAAACCCTTAGCATGAACTAATACCAAAATTCGCACGCAAGGTAGGCCAGCTAAAAGACAGCTATGCGGTCCAAGGGAGAAGAGAAAGCGGAAAGTCAACAATCGGCGGAAAAGTCCGGATCTACGGAATGGCCATCCGTCGGTTTGGGAGTCTACTTTGTCGCCTATTTCTACGCAACAATTTGCTTGTTGCTAGTTGTCTACGCGGACTCGGATTACGGGCAATGGAAGCGCAAAATAACCTTGCTACATGCCTTGCTGGCCCTTGAGTTCCCATCGCTGCTGATCTCCCTCAAAGTCTACTGGGCAATGCGTGGACGCGAAAAAGCAGGAGTACCGAAGCGTCGACCAGAACTGTCCGGTGTAATGTTTAGCCTTTTGAGCTACATACCAAGATCCTGTGTCCTGTGGTTTTCATTCGGTCTCATTTGGGACTGGCAGTCGGTTGGTCTTGCAAGTCGGCTGAATGCTTCGACGGTATTTGTTGTCGGAGGAATGCTGGGCTTGTTATATCGGTATGGCTGGGCTTGGGTGGCGTGGAAAATTAGCGATCAGGAAACGCCTGAATTCGACACCCACATGTATGCGACTTATCGAATGCACTTGCCACGCGGCAAAGTGGCTCAATGGCTTTTAGCAGTTCAGACGGTTGTTATTTCTCCATTCTTCGAAGAGCTCGTTTATCGCGGTTTTTTGGTGTTTTTCCTAGCCAGCTTGTTCCCGAATGCAGGTTCGCATGGGCTTGGAGCGGTAGTCGGGTTGACGCTTTGTCTCTTAGTTCACATTTACCAAGGACTGGCATCGCTCAAATCACATCTGCTAGCATTCCTTATCTACCTAGTCCTCCTTTACTCGCCACTTGGTTTGTTGGGCGTCATCGCCTTTCACATGAGTTGCAATCTATTCTTCCAAGTCAACTTCTACCATTGGTGGCGCTGGCATCTACCACAGATGCGAAGTCGGAGAGTCCGGGCAGAGTAGCTTGAAAGTGCTGCGTGATTGCAACTCGGAAATGCAGAAATATATTTCCGTTTCGTAATTGCAATTGCTACACTACGAGATGCTACTTCTCTGAACCAAGCTGTGAAATCGCCTTGTCTGCTCGTCCGCGTTCCTGTGTTCCGATAGGAGAGTGCCGTGAGGACTTTGAAACTCTTCGGGCTATTGCTTTTCGTATGCATAATGTGTTTGGATCCGTTTGTTGGCAACGCGCCTTGCATCGCGGATGATCGTGCTCTCACACAGCAGGAGCAGCAGCTTATTCGTTCTCAGATACTGCCAGTTATCGTGGCGGGTGAACCAGCTAGCATCGTACAGAGCTTGCAACGCATTCTAAATCGACTTTCGACCGAGAAGATTGAGGCTTTCGACGAAGTGCTTGTAGATGCGAATTTGCCCGAGGTGGCGGATTTGCTGCTGCAGTCCCGCACGGCATTGACTCTCAACGCCGTGAAGACACGTCAAATCCCTCCAACTGCAGACGAGACTTTGCTGCTGGCTCCAAAGATTGCAAGCATGTGTGCTTCGGTATCGATGGATGCAAGAAAGAGCTTAAAAACGCTCTCCGCAGCTTCCGTCCAATCTTCTTTTCGCGAGTTTCGAGAGTTGGAAAAGTTGCATGGAGTTCAGAATCAGCGAATTGAGAACGCTATCAAGCTAGCTAGCTTTGCTGGGACGCTGCCAACGCGTGGCCAGAAACTTAAACAAGCTTACGCGGCAGGTGATCTGCAGACAGTTGATTTTGAAGTGATAGAAAATCAACTTGAGAAACAGTCGCTGGCCTTGGGCCAAGCTGAAGTCGACTTGCATGTACGCCGTTCCGCGAAAGTTTCGCAAGTCTTGGACAAATCGCAGGACTCTAAGGAACGATTGCTGGCCACCATTGCATTGATTACGGACGCCGTATTTTTTCAGGACTTGTTGCCGAAAGATCTCTTGCCTAAGGAGATCCTACGCAATGTTTTTGGCAAGCTCGATTCCAAGCGACAGCTGCAAATTGATGGTTCTGTTCTCCAGGCGATTCCTGGCGGATTTGAGGAGGTCGAGCAACGTGACATTTGGTTGGCCTACTATTTCGATTCAGGTCTTAGTTGGTGGCTGCGAGGAAGATATGGCAGCGGACCTTTGGGCGGTGGGCTTTTGAAAGATCCGCGCGCAAAAGGAACAAAGTCGATTTTATTGCAACTCGATATGCCGATTGATTTTCCGGACTTGTCTACAACCGACGCCGACGAAGAATCGTTGTCCACTTTTTGTGAGCGACGTCACCACCACAACTGGCAATGGGAGAATCGCCGAATCGCCCTGGGGGATCAGCCTCGGAATCAATTCACGAATCCAGAAGAGTATCAGGTTCGATGGAAAAAAGTCTTTACATGATGTTCCGTTTCATTGACGTGTACAGTTAGTACAATCTCCGACCCATATCTGCAGCATTCCCGACCGCCAGTTTATTGTCGCAATCTCACCAATGACAATCCGAAGGATGCGATGCGTTTGGTGGGGTATGTAGAATACCAAGCCGCCATGGATCAGTTTGACGCTCTATTGAAAATGGCAAGCGAAACGGAGCTGGCGGTGATGAATGAGATTGTGCGAGAACGGCCTGAATACACTGTCACAATTCAAGGAACACAGTCGGAGTGGACAATCTTGAACTCGCCTGCTTGGGGGCAACCCACCAATGAGCGGCAGCTCGGATTGGATTGGGTGATTGCTCTGGCTAGGGTGGAAATGGCGACGACGCTTGCCTCATTCGTTTACGTCTATGATTCCTTTGCTGTTGTAAAACCAAAGGAATACGATCGAGAAGCATACCGAACTCTAGTGCTAGATGGTCTGAAGTACCATATGCAATTGCTGAACGATCAAGGGCTGCTGCAAGCAATGCAAAACCCCTTGGCTACTACCCGTGTGCTGGCAATCCTGAGAAGAATTGAGCTTGCCGATAGCCTGCATAGTGCGACGGTCCAGCTTTATGACAAGGACCTAACGTCAGAGCAATTGGTTGAGACGCAGAAATTGTACGAACGTCTGCAGGTCGCAAAGCAGGGTGTTCTTCAGAATCTGCTTGCACGAATCAGGTAGCCGCCAGCGGGGCAACTTCGTTTTGAGCACTAACGAATTCCTTGCAGTTCCAATTGTGCTAGCTCCTGTTCCCAAAGGTCGCGTTCTTCCTGGCTAATTTCTGGGTCAGGCAGGAGGCTGCGACGGGTACAGTTGAGCAGAGCTTGTAGAGTTTGATAACGGCGAGTAGGGCCAATCGCAGGTTGAATAAAGTCGGCGATGGTCGCTTTAAGCTCTTCATCTGACTCCGGTGGCATGGCTTTGAGCTGACTTCTTAGGGCCGCGTATCCGGCAGCCGAGAATGGCTCTTGCAATCCCTCGCGATCGAGCCAATCGACCAAATCGGCGCCGATTTCACCACACGGCTTCAGCATCCAACGAATGAATTCGACCCGATCTTCGCCGACCGGATCCAAAACTGGAATGATCAAGTCGCCTACACGACCTGGTCGCCGAATGTCTGGTGAAAGGAGTTGAATACGAGCGGTCATCAAGAGCCAAATCACTTTGCCACGAAGCTTCGGGTCGCTCATCATAGCTTGGATTTTTCCAGTCAATCGACGTTCGGTGGAGTGCGACTCGGCACCGACTCCGCCAAATTGTGTATCGGCTTCGTCCACAAAGATGACGACTTTTTCCAATGCCTCCAGGACGCGTTTGAGACGTTCGAAGATGACATCAGTTTGTCCAAACCACTGGCTGCGGATGCTCTTCAGAACCAGGACAGGCATGTCGAGCTCTGCGGCGACCGCTTCGAAAATAAATGTCTTTCCGCCTCCAATGGGACCCGCAATGGCAGCGCCAGGTAAAGCGCGGTCATCAGGCAGTTTGAGCCTCGGTAGCATGTAGTCGTTCAGAAATTCCTTTAACTTCGTGGCACCAACCACATCGGACAATCTGTGCTCGGGCTTCTTGAACTCTACGACGTCTTCGCCAAGTTGCGTTTGGATGAATTGCTCGACTTGAAGTGTTACGTCTTCTTTGGAAACGGGCTTTTGGCTGTAGGCGGCGGCCAGCAGCAATTGCCGAAGTGCATGGATGCTAAGACCAGCGGTCGATTCTGCCAGACGATCAAGATTAGAGTCGCTAGAGTCCTTTTGCTCTTCGGCGAGATCCTCTGGGACTGGAATGGTCGCGGTGTTAGGCTGTTTTTCGTTCCAAGCCAAAAAGTGTCGACGATCGTGCGTGTCAGGAGATGGGACTTCGATATTGATTACTTGTGGAAGTCGTGCCACTCGTGGATGGATCTGGCTTCGTGATTCCGTAACCAAACAGACCGTATCTTTGTCGGAAAAAAACTCCGGATCGCTGAACCAGTCGGTCATAATCGCGACTCGTCTGAGCTGCGCATCGTTCATTCTGGCGATGTTGCCATCACCGGCTGGCAGCAGCATGTCGGCAGCTTCGATAAAAATCAGCAAGTTCTCGCGCAGCGTGCTTCTCGAGCAGATGGACAGTTGCCGCATGAACTCAAGCGCTTGCGTAGAATTGCCGATCGCGTCACGCAAGTACTGATCGAATTCGCGTCGTCGAAGGTCGATCTTGCTGCTTTCCGGTCCCATGTCTTTGATGGCCAACGAGCTGATATCGACACCAATCTTCCATGCCGCCCAAGCTTCTCGCAGTTTCTTTTTGTCCCCTTCGTCAATTCGAATCGGGCCGTTGAGCTCGTAGACCACCTGCAGAAGCCCACCGACGCGGGTTTTTTTCAGCATAAAGGGAACGAGTGGAACATAGTTCTCGCCATCGAAAAACATGTCGTTGACGTTGCCCGATACGACGATAGACCTAGCTTGGCCCGAGTTGATGACACGTGCTAACTGAGAGAAAAAGTCGTAACTTGGCGCTTCAACGGTCATGCTGCTCATATAGGTTGCTTTCATGATTCCTACTGAAATGGGATACTGCATTGTGGCCGATTCCATGCGGAGGCTCAACGCCGTGTCTAATTGGAACGTCTTAAACTCCGAGCAAGTTTAGAAATCGGTCACCAACTCTTGTGCGTCCTTAGAAACAATTCCTGAAAGGCTGAACAAAAATGCCCGCGGACTTAAGCCCAGCGAATTCCAATGCTCCAAGCCCTCGGCCATGGCGACTGGAGGAATTAACACTGGGCGACGTGCGAGAATTGGACTGCCAAGTCGCAGTTTTGCCCATGGGTGCCACCGAGCCTCACAATCTCCACTTGCCCTATGGAACGGACAGTTACGAAGGCTGGTTCATCGCTGATCGCTGTTGCGCCAAGGCAACTGAATTGGGTGGACGTGTGTTGCAATTGCCTGTCATTCCCTATGGGACAGAAACCAACTTGCGTGAGTTTCCGTTGGCCATCAATCTCCAGCCTTCGACGCTGAACGTTGTCTTGCAGGATATTGTGGATTCATTGGAGCAATCTGGCATTCAAAAGTTGGTGATATTGAACTCACATGGTGGCAACGACTTCAAGCCATTTTTGCGCGAAATGTATGGACAAACCGAAGTGCAGCTATTTCTCTGCAACTGGTATCAGATGATCGCCGATGTCGTAACCGAAGTCTGCGAGCACGCGGAAGATCATGCGGGCGAAATGGAGACTTCATTGATCATGATGTTCCGCCCAGACCTCGTGAAGTATTCGGGAGAGCAATTGGCCGCCGATGCCGGGGATCGAAGGCCGCTACGATTCGAGGCACTTCGAAACGGCTGGGTTGGCCTGAGTCGGCCTTGGCATTTGCTAACCTCGAATAGTGGTTCTGGAAACCCACATGCGGCAACAGCCGATAAGGGGGCTCGATTGCTCGGCGAAATCGTGCAACGTGTAGCACCTTTCTTGGCAGAACTTAGCGAAGCCGAGATCGACGAGTTTTTTCCCTTCGAGGCGAATGAGTGAATTCTGATTCTGCAGATCACATCTCGTCTGGCGACACCGATTCGGCTGGATCGATATTTAGCCTACGACGGCTATTTGAGATCACCACGCTCGTCGGCATCAGCTTGGCGACGATGCCCGTTTTGGGATTTGCCAGCCAAGTCTTACTGGTCGTCTACTTGGGGACACTCTATTTTTCCGAGGCCAAGACGCGAATTGCGGCGTTGGTCATCTTGGCTCTCATGTACCCACCTTATGTTTGGTTGATTTGGGATATCAGTGATTACCCATGGCACGGTTATCGTTGGCAGTGGATCGGCATGGTCTTGCAGTTGCCTGGCTTGTTGGCCGACATCCCGTTCCATCCGCTGCCGAACAACCTATTTGCGGTTGTAACGAGCTTGGCAACTCTGGTAGCTTTTTTCACTTTCTTACTGTTAGCTAGGTTGAGTCGATGGGCGCTGCTGGTCGTTAGCCCAATGGTGTTGGCGCTGTCCATTCTCAACAGTTGTATTTGTTTGGCACTTTACCGAGTTTGAACGCAGAGACTTGCGCAGGCGTTTCGAGGATAATGATGACGATCGAAAATAAGACTCTCTTGGAACAACTGCATTGGCGTTACGCAGTGAAGCAATTTGACGCGTCACAAAAGATTGATGATGCAACTTGGGAAGCACTGGAACAGGCTTTGGTTCTTTCGCCCAGCAGCTACGGTCTGCAGCCTTGGAAGTTTTTCGTTATCACGGACCAAGCATTGAAAGATCAAATGCCGGCTATTTCGTGGAACCAAGGCCAGCCTAGAGATTGTTCTCACATGGTTGTCCTAGCGGCGAAGAAGTCGCTGGATGCTACCTATGTGCAAGAGTACATGGACCATATTGTTGCAACTCGCCAACTCGAAGCGGGTGCAATGGATGGTTATCGCAACGTGTTGGTGAAAACCGTAGAAGGCCGCGATGATCACTTGGATTGGAACGCGCGCCAAGTCTACATCGCCTTGGGCCAATTGATGGTCGCCGCGGCGATGCTTGGCGTGGATACTTGTCCAATGGAGGGCATTCAGCCTGCTGCCTACGACGAGTTGCTTGGACTGAGCGACGGGGAATTCACAAGTGTTGTAGGCTGTGCTTGCGGTTATCGAAGTGAAGAAGATCCAGGTGCAACGAATGCTAAGGTGAGGTTCCCTACTGAGCGAATCATTGCGCGAGTATAGGAGCATCGAAGCCTGCTTCCGATTTCGGTCTAATCTGGTCGATTCATTCAACAGAATCTTTATCGATGTCTCAGCTCTTTGACTACCAACCACTCTGGCAGCGGCTGGACGAAAATCCGAAGTTGGCAGCTTGGCGGCACGACCTTGAAACGCTTGTTGCGACGCGTCTTTCTCCGGAATATCACGGTACGATGCCGAAGTGGATCGCGGCTTGGGAAACATTGCCGGAATTTGACGGTACGCATTGGGATCTTTGCTGCGATGCGGTCACGATAAGCGCCGATGGTGCTTCCGATCCCAACGCGCAGCTTGTGCAAACGCTTCTTGAATTCCATCCTTGGCGCAAAGGTCCCTTTAATCTGTTGGGTTGCCGAATTGACACGGAGTGGCGCTCGAATTGGAAATGGGATCGACTTGCGGATTCCGTGGATTTCCGAGGCCGTTCTGTGTTGGACATCGGCTGCGGCAATGGCTATTACGGATGGCGCATGTTGGGGGCAGGAGCTGAAACGGTGTTGGGCTGCGATCCATTCTTGCTGTATCTGATGCAGTTTGAAGTATTTCGCAAATATGCTTCTCCCGAGCTAGCCTCGCAGCATCATGTACTGCCTATTGGCGACGAGGATTTGCCGGACGACCTCGGCTGTTTTGACGTCACTCTCTCGATGGGAGTCTTGTACCATCGCACTTCACCCATCGACCACCTCAAAAAAATTGCTAGTACGCTAAAACCCAATGGACAAGTCGTGCTTGAAACTTTGGTCGTGGACTCGAATAAAGAAGAAGTATTGGTTCCTGCAGGTCGATACGCCAAAATGCGAAACGTATGGTTCTTGCCCTCCGTCCCGATGCTCCAGCTCTGGATGGCTCGAACGGGCTTCTGTGAAATAGAAGTTATTGACGAAAGCATTACAACCGTCGATGAGCAGCGTCAGACGGCTTGGATGACTTTCGAGTCTCTCGCTGATTTCTTAGACCCGCAGGATGAATCAAAGACGATCGAAGACTATCA
>JBCCEO010000205.1:0-11025 GCA_039030255.1 Planctomycetota bacterium
TGGGATGAAGAAATGGTCCAGCGCAAATCGAAGGCCTATGATGACGTCGAGAATTTCCCCAACAAGTTCACGGCCGAGTACTTGTTTCTAATCAATCAGACGGAAAGTTCTATTCCTCGAGTAACACAGGGATCCGTGCAGCGTCGTGCCGAACTGGATCAACAGTGGGCAGAACTCAGAAAACGTGGAAGGCGGCTCATGGACTCCGAAATACCCAAGTTCAATAAACTGCTTTGGGACAACAAGATTGGCGCCATTTGGGCAATGGAAGGCGAATAGCATTCCGGCAGTGCGTTTTATGGTCTTCTTTCGCTGCGCCGAAAGGCACGCCCTCAAGGCTTGACTGGCCGTGAGCCGCGAGGCGTAAGCGGCTGGGCTTCTCAGATGCAGGGGAGGCGGCTGAAGCCTGCACTCCAGCGCTCTGCGCGCAGTCCAGACGCTCTCGCTGGCCCTCGAACGCTATTTCTGTTGGCTTTCGATCAGGGCGGCCATTGCGTTGGCAAAGGAGTCGCCAAGGCGAACAAAAAACGCGCCGCTTCCTAAATAGTGGTAGGGCCGATCACTGCCCACTGTGTCCCACTCATGGTAGTGTTCGGGCCAGCCCTTCTTGAATACTTCGTGCGAGTACAAAGAGTATTCGGTGTAGCTTTCGACGGATGCAACATTGCCGCGAAACTCGGGAGCATTGGCGGCTTCTCGCTGGGCAACTGAGACAGCATTATCGGCGACTTTCTCGGCGGTCATGCCTGTCCCAAGCACTCCGATTACAAAGGGCATTTTCGGCGTGCTGTACTCTTTGCGTATATCCTTGATGAATGCAATCATGTTGTCCTTATAGTTGTCGCGAAACTCAGGAGAGAACTGATCGTTGAACCCCTGAAACCAGACGAACCCAAATATTTCATATCCTGCGTCTGCATCGTAGTCGGGATGGTGATCTTTTAAGCTGTCGAGAACCTTTCGAACTGTCTCGGTCATCATGCGATAGTTGAGTCCAGCGTTTTTCTGGATCTGCTCCGCTTTATCGCCAGCCTTTTCTTTCTCGGTCAGTTCGTATTTTCCAGCCGATGGTGGACGAAAGTTGTAGTTCAAAGACTTGCCGCCCCAGGAAGTCTTGATGATCAAGATTGGACCCTCGATTTTCTCGGCTATCGAGAGACCAAAGGCATATTCGGGGCCAATCTTCTTCGCGTCTCCGCCGAATCCCACACTTAGTTTTCCAGATCGCTTGTTGCGATCGGCGATTGAAGTGATGTAGACTCGATCCGAGATAACGCAGGCAGCGTGAACATTCTGTTTGTAGGCCTCGTGTACCTCCTTGCGTTCCTTTACTTCGGCTTCAGCCGCGGTTTTCTCGGGGCCGGCCTCCATGGCTTTGAGTTTGTCGCCGGAGATACCACCGGTCAATTCGTCGAGCTTTTTTGCTTGAGCGAGTTGTGCTTCCAAAGTCTGCTTCGAAATCTCGCTGGCTCCTCCAAAGACCATCTCGCAAAGCTCCTTGTCCTTAGCGTTTTCCGAAGCATATAAGGTCGCTATAGTGTGGGCTCTCGCGTGGCCTACCATATTGGACTGGCCCGCCAGGATGAATACCTTCAGCTTCTCAGATGCAAAGATAGGATTGGCAATCAACGGCAGTAGCATCGAAACGACGAATGCAAGTTTGGGCCTGGGGTTACTGAAAATCATGATGATTCCTCGGCGTTTAGGTGCACTGGCGGAACGAAAGGGGCCGGCGCATTTGGAATTCGGGCGAGTGATTGTTCCGGGGTTACTTGTGTGGAGTATTTTGTGAAGTATCGAAGGACTCAAGAAACGCGGCCAACATTTCGTCGGCTCCTAGATTCGCAAGTTCTATAACTTACTTTGAGAAAATAGAATTGGTGCAATCTGGACCCTGGAAGAACGAGTAGAAGTGCTGTTCTTTCAGAATCGATGCCCCGATTTCGTGATTATGCATTACCATGTGAATAGCGCCCTATCGCGGTAAAGCTGTAACATAAATCCCCATGCTGAGCTCGTGATGCATCGAGTCATTTTATTTCATTCAATGCGATTACGAGGGTGGGCTCAATTCTCGTTCGTTATTTTATACGCGTTTTGTTTGCTCGCGACAGAGCCCGCTGGAGCATGGCAAGTCGAGGAATCGAAAGAGCGCTATGCAAAGTGTTTGGGGAAATGGATCGTTGAGCTGAAGTCGCAAATTCAAGAACTCGTACGACTTGAAGAACTCGGCCAAGTCACGGAAGGAGAGCGAGACTTTAATGAGGCGTTGCTAGCAGCAATCCAATATGAATCAAAGCGCCTCGGCAGAGATGGACCACAAGCAGAGCTGCACCTGCAAGAGTTCATCGCCATTGAACAACGTCGCCTGGACAGGTTGAAGCCACTTCGGCAATTGAATGCGATTCCAGCAATCACCATGACTCATGTGCGAAGTGGGCTGCATTTTGGCAAGTTTCACATGGCACGTCTCAAGGGCCGCCGTCCCCAAGAGATCGAGCAATTGAAGGAGTTCGTTAGGCTATCGGAACGAGAGGTGGAATCGTATATACTCGCCGTCAAATCCAGCAGTGTTTCTCCGTGTGAAGTCAGTGTGGCAAACCATCAACTGCTGTTCGCCCGTTACCTTTTGGGCAAGCGTCAAGGGGATTTTGAGACGATCCTTCCGGAAATCCACAACATTAACTTGCGACTGGAAAGCGATTGGCTGGCCGCAAGAAAACTCCACGAGCGGCGGCTGATCACACTTCTCGATGCGTATATCATGGAGCTCTATTACTTGGAGTCTCAGCTACTGCTCGCAGCCATCGAAGGCGCCAAGGGCAGCATGACAGACTTACTCCGGCAGAGGGTGGAGCTGCACAATCGCGTATTAGCGAAAGGACGTGAGGTTGGTTGGGGACCGACGGTCGCCCTGTTTTCTCAAGTGAACCTTGAGTGTCTATTGTCTTGCTCATCCGCCTTCGACCGGTTCTTGCTCGATCGCTTGGTAGCAAACGGAGAGTTCGAATACGAATCGATGCTGCTCTTTGGGCTGTAGTTTCCGTTTGAGAACCGTAGCAAAATGTTCGACAAGAGTAGCGATTAACACTTCGACTTTCCCTGAATCCTCTTTTAGAAACGTAAGGTCGCAGATGAAAACAACCTTGCCCCTCATCCTGATCGCAGTCCAGCTGACTGCAGTTCCTTTTCTCGCACTTGCCTCAGAGCTGACGCCGGTTGGCTTTGCCTCACGCGACATCTCGCCCAAGCAGCCGCTTCGATTGAGTGGCTTTGGTGCTCGCACTGAAGAAAGTACCGGAGTTCGTGATCCGCTTTTCGTCCGTGCCATGGCGATTGGAAACGGCAAGGAGCTTTGCGTGATGGTCTCCATCGAAAGCATCGCAGTCCTGGCCTCGCAGACCCAGCAACTGCTCGAAGCCATAAATCAACGTCATTCACTGGCGCGTTCTCGGCTCGTTCTTTGCTCCACGCATTCGCACACGGCACCGCAGGTCGCCGGCGGACTAACAAACTTATTTCGCATCCTGCCATCAGACAAGCAAAAAGCTACTTTGCAAGAGTACCGTGACTTTGTGCATGAACAGTGTCTTGCAGCCGTTTTCGAGGCAATCGCCGAGCGTAAGCCAAGCAAACTATCCGTCGGTTTGGGAGAAGCTGGATTCGCCGCGCATCGACGTGTCGTCACGGATGGAACGTGGACAGGCTTCGGTGTTTCGCCTGACGGGCCAACCGATCGACGCGTGCGTGTACTGGTTGTTCGCAACGAGAACGACCAAGTTAGCGGTGCAGTGTTTCAATATGCCTGCCACTGCACCACGCTAGGGCCCGCCTTTAACGAAGTGACCGGAGACTGGGCGGGAATCGCTGCCGCAGAGCTAGAAGAGCTCCATAAGGGTGCAACGTTTTTGCCTATCATCGGCTGTGGCGCGGATGCAAATCCTGAACCACGCGACAGCTATGAAATCGCTCAGCAGCATGGACAAGAGATGGCCCAAGCGGTGAATTCGGTCGTCAACAGTAAGACGCTTCAGGCCATTGATTCCGCACCGGAAGCGAAATTTGGCTACGCAGGAATTTCCGCCGAGCTACCCTCCAAAGAAGAGTTGAATGCACTGACGGAAGATGCGGATGTCAATCGTGCTCGTTGGGCTCGAGAGATGCTAGATACTTGGAACGCCGAAGGCATTTTGCCCGAATCCTATCCTGCTCCCATTCATACCTGGACCTTTGGAGATCAGCTGGCATGGGTATTCTTGGGCGGTGAAGTCGTGGTTCAATACCAAATGCGACTTGAGGAGGAAGTCGAGGAATTCGATCAAGTTTGGGTAGCAGCTTATACCGACGATGTATTCGCCTACGTTGCTGCGGAAAACATGCGATCGGCCGGAGGCTACGAAGTCGATTACTCGATGGTCTATTACAGCCAACCGGGACGATGGGAATCCGGAACGGAAGACTTGATCATCCGACGCGTCCATGAGATTCTCGATGCCCCAGGGCAAGAGGAAGGAGCCAAGTCGCCTGAAGAGTCACTGAAGTGCATGCATGCGCCGGAAGGATTTCAGATTGAATTAGTTGCAAACGAACCGTTGATTGTCGATCCGGTCAATATGGCTTTTGCGGGTGACGGCAGCGTGTGGGTCGTCGAAATGGGCGACTACCCGCTTGGGAAGAACGGAGGATGCGTCAAGCGGCTGACCGACACCGATCATAATGGGCAACTAGATGCTTCAGAGGTATTTCTGGATGGCCTCGAGTTTCCGACGAGCGTCTTGCCCTGGCGAGATGGAGCGATTGTGATCGCCGCCCCAGATATTTTCTTTGCCCGCGACACCGATGGCGATGGCAAAGCCGACGAGCGCAAGGTTCTGTTGACTGGAGTCGGCCATGCAAATCCCCAGCATAGGGCAAGCGGTTTTGACTGGGGCTTGGATGGGATGGTGTATTTTGGATCGGGCTACTCGAAAACGCTCGGGCCGCCAGGTGAGGAGGGAACCGCGGTTGGCGGCGTCGATCTTCGCTGGAATCCAGACACGGGCGAACTCCAGCGACTCCCAGGTGCCACCCAGTTCGTGCGCTCGCGCGATCGCTGGGGACGTTGGTTTGGCAATTCCAACAGCGTGCCGCTTTTTCACTTCCCTATTGATGAGTACGACATGCTCTCGCGGAACCCTTCTGTGCCCAGAACACAACTCGTCCTTCAGCCAGGAGTCGCCCCGCCCGTTTATCCTCGAAGCCGAACGGTCGACCGGTTCAACGATATGTTCGCAGAGAATCGTTTTACCAGTGCTTGCAGCAGCATTGTGCTCCGCAGCGACTTACTTGGCAACGACATGCAGGATGCAGCACTGGTCTGCGAACCGGTGCACAATCTCGTCGCTCGATTTAAGCTGACCGAGGATGGCCCGTTTTTAGCTAGTGAACGTTTTGCAGAAGATCAACCATTCGAATTCTTCACGTCGACGGATACTTGGTCGCGACCCGTCCGAGCGATCGAGGCTCCCGATGGCAGTCTTTGGATTGTGGACATGTATCGCAAAGTGATTGAGCATCCTGAGTGGATTCCGGAAGTTTGGCAGGAGCGATTGAATCTCCGCTCGGGTGAGAATGCCGGACGCATCTATCGCATCTCCAAGAAGGATTCGGGAGCTTGGCGAGCAGTCGACTTGCAAGCACGGAAGACGGAAGAGCTAGTGGATACACTTGCGAGTCCCAATGCTACGCTACGAGACTTAGCCTGCCAGCAGTTGCTTTGGCGGGCGCCCAGCGACCTTCGTCAGCAGGTTTTGCCTTTGTTCCAATCAGACGACGCAGCAATTCGACTTCAAACTTTTGGTTTGCTTTGTGCGGCTGAATGCGATCAGGCACAGGACTGGCAGCAAATCCTCCAAGATCCACAACCGCTCGTGGTTGCTTGGGCAATTCGCCTCGCTTCACGCGGAAACGAGACCGCCGAAGCGGCCTTGCTTGAATATTCGCGCAATACGCATGCCGAACATCCAGCCGTTCAACTTGGCCTGCTGGTGGCACTTGGGAATTCAAACTCAGACACCGCAAATGAGCCGATTTCGCAATTGGTCGCTAAACGCGGGGGCGCTGCTTGGGCTCAGGACGCGATTTCACTGGCTTCGAGTGAGAAGGCTCCTTTTGTGATGCGTTCCCTTTTAGGATGGCTTGAAAACCGTGAGTCAATTGATTCGCGCGAGTGGCAGGATCTACAACGATGTATCGAATCGCTCTGGCGCAGTTGCGATGCTCCATCGCGTGTCGAACTGAGTAGACCACTTTCGAAGTTGACTGGCGAGCTGACGAAAACGCAGTGGATGTTGATGCTGGTGGCGGCGCGAGTCGGTGTCCCCGATTCAGATCGTGCCGCACTCGAAGAAGCTGCCAAGCAAGTGCGAGAGCAGATGACCGACAAGGCTGTGCCGCTTGACCTTCGGCTACGAGCCACACAACTGCTTGGTTCGAGTCTTCTGCCTGCTTCACAGCAGCTTGCGGATCTACGTACGATGCTAAAGCCGGATCAGCCCGGTAAGATCCGCGAAGCCGCCCTTGCTGCGGCCTACCGAATCGAAACCGAGGAAACTGCTTCGGTCTTGCTTGCGGCTTGGAATGAACTCGTGCCAGCGGAACGCAGCACAGCGGGCGCGACCTTACTTCAGCGTCGCAGTTGGACGGTACAACTCGTCGAGGCGTTGGAGCAAGGAGACATCACCATCAGCGATCTTGATGCCTCAACGCTTGGCGGACTGCAAAACTACGAGGCCTACGATGTCATGAAGCGTCTGGGGACCTTGATCGCCAAACCAGATCCCAGGCAGCGCGAAGAATTGGTCCATCGCTACACCGAACAAATTGGAAAACGCAATGGCGAAGCAACCGATGGACAGCAACTCTTCAAGCAACACTGCGCTGCCTGCCACCAAAAGGGGATAGACGGCTCCGCCCAACTTGCTTCCATTGGTCCGCCTATTTCGAACCTCAAGAAGTGGTCGACCGGTCAGTGGGTTACGGCCGTGCTGGATCCCAACGCGACGGTTGAAGCGAAGTACAAACAATACAAGGTGCTAACCAAATCCGGGCAAGTCCTCTCAGGTGTCGTGCAGGAGCAGTCCGACTTGAACCTCAAACTGGGATTATCCGACGGCAAGACAATTACAATAGCCCGCGCCGATGTTGAGAAACTTTCGGACTCGCGTGTTTCCTTGATGCCCGAGGGCTTCGAATCCAAGCTCTCACCCCAAGACCTCTCAGCCGTCATCAAGTTCCTTCGCGCTGAATAGTGAGAGCAACACAGGCTCAAGCTAGAGCTAAATAAAACGCGTCCTAAGCTTCCGCCTCGTGTGGCGTACTTTCTATGCGTTTTGTGTTGTCGACTTAAGCGATAGTATCACGTCGCGACTCGGAAGAATGCTGAAAGGGAGGATTCGTAGTCCATTAGATCTCCGCAGATCAAGTCTTCCGATCTGCCACTCCGCCGACCGAGAAAACTAGCCCAAGATATTTCGCAACTTGATTTCTGAGGGGCAAAAAGGCGCAAGAAAACAGCTACAAGAAAGCTAGAACGCCATGAGCTGCGGCACCTGAAAATCTCGAAGCATGAAAGCTAACCCTTGAAATCGCGAACGGAAATCACTTGCTCAAACGTGCCTTCATAATTTCGTAGTGATAGATGATGTGGCCGCCGAGTATGTAGAGATTGGCCCGAGCCGAAACTTCGTTGCCAGATGCGACTCCTCGACGGTTGAGATCTTCGGCTCGGAGTCTGCTGGCAAGTATCGCGTTCGCCGTTCTTAGGGCTTCGAACTCATCGAGTAGGGCATCCATCCCTACCAATTTATAGTCGAGATTGTTGACGTAGATATCCTGATTAATTCCAGGTATCGGAGTCTCATCTGCAACGGCGATACGCAGCATACGGGTACTGAATATTCTTTCGCAGTCAATCAAATGACCGACAACTTGCTTGAGTGTCCAAGTGTATGGCTCGTGCAGTTTCTCCAACTCAGCTTTGTCCACTGGTTCCAACAATCCGCGCAGAAGCTTCACTTGGCCCCGAAACTCCGCCAAGAATTCTTCCGGTGCAAACTTACTCACGTAGCGGTGATAATATTCGTGGTACTCGTCTTGCTCAGGAACGCGGAATTTAACTTCAGTCGCTGTCATCACAGCCTCTCTTTTCGATTGACGATTCGGGAAGGATTTCTAACGAGTCTTCCAAGTAAATGTTGTATGCGGGCTCAAGAGGGTCAGACAGCACGTGCCTCACCCACGCATCACGTTCGTGTCGCGTGACTTCCAACTCCCAGACACAGGAGTTCGTCCCATCTTGCGGACCAGCCTGAAACTCCATCGGATCCATCGGCGACGAGCAATACACAAAATGATGCAGTATGTCGCGAACCCAAAGATCCACTAGCAGCCAAATTGCTTGTTCGCCTCTGTGCACTGTAATGAATCCGAATGGCGTTGCGTGGTCGCTTGGCCAAGGAACTTGGTCGCGTGCAAAGCGAATCGCGGCCTCGAGCACGCTTGAGTCGAGCAGCTCAGCTCCTGCGTGGATTGTATACAGCTTGAGATTCCATTCTTTTATCCTCTCTACCTTGACCAAGCGGGTTCTGCGGGGTTTGTAAGGAACCAACTCGCTTGAGGGCGGCAATATCTCCGCTCGCTTTCCAATTGGTCCTCTTTCTGATCGTCCATCCGCTGCCGACATTGCGGTCAATTCTGATCCACGATAAATCTGCATCGCGTGCATCGAACCTTCTACAAGTTGGAATCCGAACTCGGCATACAACTCATGTATGTCGACGGTGAACAGCAGAATTCGCCGCAAGTCCTTGAGCTGAGGATGCTCAACAACGGCTCGAATCAACAGCCTCGCAAGGCCTTGCTTTCGATATGGCTCTACGACAAATACATCAGCCAGATATCCAAACGTCGCTTCATCGGTAACCACCCGAGCAAATCCGACTTGCCGCTCCCCGCAGTAGACGCCAAAGCAAAGTGAACCCGCAATCGACTGTTCAACTTGACTCCTAGAAATCCCTGGGGCCCAATAGGATTTAGAAAGGAAACGGTGAATCTCATCGATGTCCAATCGTTCCCGATCTGTCGATACCTCGTATTTCTCTTTGGTCATGTCAATAGATTCTCCAGGTGTCGATTGCGAAACAGTTCCTAATCTCCAGTGTCACTGCTTGCTCATTTCACGCACCCTGCGATTGACATACGTCGGTACTGGTAATTGCATTGAAGATGAGGAGGCATCTGGCTCCGGTGCTTCGGCCGTCACACGCAACGGAATAACGCCAGACCAATAGGGCAATTCAAGATCTTGTGTGGCGTCAACGGGCTCGCCGGTTCGAATCTTCGCGCTTGCATCCTCAATCTTGACGGCAGCTAGCAGCGTGGCTTTCATTTCTTGAGGTGTTGGAAAGCGTGCGTCCTCCCATCGTCCTGGCAAAACCTTGTCGGACATTTGCTTCAGCGCGTCAAGCCGCGGCTCGTTGCCAAGAATCTCACGTCCCCGGCCAAAGACAGTCACGGACCGATAGTTCATCGATGAATGAAAAAGGGACTTCGCGATCACCAAACCATCCACGAGAGTGACGGATATGCATAAGTCTTGACCGCCGCACAGCACTTGCATGAGGCGACTAGAGTTGGAGCCATGAAACAGCAAACTGTTGTCCTGACGCGCGAACATCATCGGAATCGAGAAAGGCTTGGAGTCATGCACGAAGGAGACGAGGCAAAGTGCCGTTGCATCTAGAATTCCATAAACAACCTGCTTGTCGTATGTCGCTCTTTTGGGCGATCGCCGTACTTGATTTCTGTTCGTCTTTGCAAAACTTTCGGTTGGATCATCTGAACCTGTTGAGCTGCTATTCATTTCTTCTTTAGACCAATTCTTCCTCGAACCAATTCTTCCTCAGGCATTTATTCCTCCGGCAATTCATCCTCAGGCAAATAGGCTACCTCTAAGCACGATCACCGCTTCGCCTCGGATCAACAAAGAATCCTTTGAAATCTCAACCACCATTTGGCCACCGCGGCGGGAAGCCTGGAAGGAGCGCAATTTGGACTTGCGCAATCGGTCAGACCAATGCTTCGCCAAGAAAGTGTGCGTTCCGCCTGTTACTGGATCCTCATCACCACCGCTCCACGGCCAAAAGTATCGCGAGTAGAAATCGAATTCACCCTTGGATCTTGCCGTAACGACAACTCCGTTGATGGCGTTGTGCGCGGAAACCAATGCTCGAAAGTCCGGCTCCAAACGACAAAGCTCTTCGGTCGAACCAAGCTCGAGCATCAAAATCTTGGTTTCCCTATTCAATCCACAGTATGCGACTTCCTGAACGCCCAAAGCCGACAGGAGCGGCCGGGGAGCGATTGCATCCTCAAGCTCGTAAAGAGGAAACTGCATCTCGATCTGATTTGCTATTTGGGAAACTTGAAGCTTTATTCCATCGCCGTTCTCAAACGTCAAGGATGTGTCAGACGAGATTTCGAACAATACTTTGGCAGCAGCGAGAGTTGCATGACCACAAAGCGGAATCTCCATTTTCGGAGAGAAGAATCGGATCGGGTGAACGTCATTCACCCCGTCAAAAGCTACAAAAGCCGTCTCTGATAGATTCATCTCTTGCGCAATTCTCTGCATTCGGCCATTGTCTTCCAATTCGGCTACCACGTGGACAGCCGCCGGATTACCGCAGAATGCCTTGTTGGTGAACGAGTCGACGATGTAGATGCTACTCATCACCGGCCATCACAAGTTCAAAGCCCTCGTCCAACCAACCAATGGCTCCGCCGATCATCTCCTTAACTTGGCGATTCAGTTTTGCCAACGCAAGAGCGGCTTTGTTCGCACCGTTGCAATGTGGACCAGCACAGTAGACGACAAACAGAGTGTCGGCAGGATACTTGGACATGCTAGTTTCGTTAATTTTCCAATTCGGCAGGTTTTCAGCCGTCGGCACATGTCCCTTCGCAAAATACTCTTCGCTGCGAACA
>JBCCEO010000206.1:0-11006 GCA_039030255.1 Planctomycetota bacterium
GAAAATCCGCTCGGAATTCTCATTTCTTCCTTAGTGGCTCCCCAACTCATTCCTTTTTCTTGGGAACCCATTCGCAAATGAAGCCGTAAGATCGATAGACACCTTGGCTGTCATTGAAGCCCCAACCCTTGGTTCTGTTAAGACTCAGGTAGTGCTCCTGGTTTTTGGTACTACTTGGTTCTCCTGGTCTCCATTTTTCGAAGGGAAGTTTGCGACCATCGATTGTGCGCCAAACTCCTTCTTCCATATCGTCCGTGCCATTGAGCCAAAACTGTTCACAGTCGACAACGCTGCGAGCAATTAGTTGCCGCAAGAATTCGTATTCCGCTTGGTCGTCAACGGTTGCCAGCGATCCGCCAAGATAGTGACAATAGCGCGCCGCACCGGAAAAAGGCAAACCCTTACCGTAGACCATGTAGTAGTGCCCTTTGTAGTGCACCGCTTGCCCAGGAATCCTGGGTGCCTGCGATCCCGCAGATGTTGTCAGACTAACATCAATCTTGGGACCTTCCATGCTCACGAAGTTTTTTGCAAAGTCGGTCAGCTTGCTTTTCTGTTTCGCGCGATCCGATGCCGAAGAGTCAATCTTCGTCATTGCGGTTTGGATGGCTTGGGCTTCGTCATGCCGTCCAAACTGTTCAAGTTCACCGAGGTTGCTTCGGAGCTCTTTCTTGGTTCGCTCATCCAGCTTGGTAATCTCACGAGCAAATGTGTTTTCCAGATTTCGAACAGCAGCCAAGAATTGACCAACTAGGACTTTTCGTTCGCTGGAGTAACTTGCCAATGGGTCTTGCCCGAATGTCGTATTTCGGGACAAGAAAAACATGGAGAGGCCGCAAAATAAAAAAACAATCTTATTCATCGATTCATACAGTCCGGAGAGGTGCGAAATGGATCATGACGTTGTAACGCCATTGGCATCCAATCCAAACTGGAAAATAGAAAGAATCACCAGCTCGCAAAAAGGCGAGTTCGCATAGCAACATTCAAACAAACCGTAGCGTCTGTGCTACCTGCAGCCTGCGTTTAGTACGCACTTCTTACTTCAATAACACCGCTAACCGGGAAGGCAGCGCCTCGCCTTAAAGTAGTAAAGCCGTTTCACGAGCGTTCTGCTTGGTTTAGAAACAGCGTCGTCAATCGAAAATTCAAGTACGTCGGGAGCCGTTTCGAAGAGTGAACGGATTGAAGCGACGAGATTTGGCGGGCGTTATTCCTCAGGCTCCTGGGCTTATTACAAAACGTCCTTCTCGGGGGTTTGATTGGCGGTTGCAGATTTTTCGTCGTCGGACACTGCTTTCGAGTCTTCATCCAAAGACGGTTTCGACTTTTTTGTTGAACTTACCGCTGTTTTCTCATTTTCAGGATCCTTTACCTCCTCGCCCGCGGTGGTGGCATTCGATGATTCTTCCGAAGCTGCAAGCCGTTCCAGTCGCCGCGAGCCGAAAACATGTGTCCATGCACAGCTAAAGGATGCACCCAGGAATAAGATCATCGACAGCAAATAAATCCACACCAGCATGATGACTAAGGAGCCCATCGCACCGTAGACTTCGCTGCCTGAGGAGTACTTCAAGTACAGTTGAATCAAAGAACGGCTGCCTGCGACCATAAACGCGGTTAAGAATCCTGCTGGGATCACATCTATCAATTTGAGCTTCGTCGCAGGGAACAGCCAAAACATCAACGACAGGATGAATGGCATCAAGATGAAGGTCAGCTGCTGTTCGGTCCGCGTAATGAATCCAGCAACGGTTGGATAATTCTCGAGTAGGTGACTTAGGTGGCCAGCCAAAGAATGCATGATGAGCGCTGCAATCAGCACCAGACCAACACTCAAGACTAAGATGATTCCCGCTAAGCGAACTCGAAGATTGAACCAAAAACCGCCCTTGGGTTGATCTACGTGCCAGATGATATTGAAAGTGCTATACATCTGCGTAAAAACCATCGAAGCCGCTACTACCAAGACACAAATGCTAATGGCACCAGCCACAATTCCTTGCTCAGGCGACTGCGCTCGCCCGATCACATCGGCGATGACTTGAGAAATCTCAGGTGTCGTGACTTGACTCACCGCTTCGATAATTCGCTCTTCCACCAACTGCTCGTCGTATATCCAGCCTGCGACAGCAGTCGCGATCACGAGTGTGGGAGCCACTGACAGCATCGCGTAGTAGGCCAATGCGGCCGCCATTTCCGAGGAACGTGCGCCGGCCCAAATGCGACAAGTCTCAGAGATCAGCTGCCAAATGCGCGAAAACATGGCTCAAGAAAAATCGGCCTCGGCTGATGAAAAAGAGAGTAGGGCGGGCAGGACTTGAACCCGCGACCAAGAAATTATGAGTTTCCTGCTCTAACCAACTGAGCTACCGCCCCAAATTGAAGACACTCTGGAGGTATCTTCGTTCGCTTCTAATTCTAATGATTGGATCCAATCGAGCAAAGCCCGGGCGATTACTGCGGAATGGTGCGAATCCGCGAGTTAAACTGCCGGCCCTGATTTGGTGTCAAAAGAAGAACCGAATCCAAACGCCGAGACCGAAGGTGTCCAGCGCCTCGCGATGTTGTTGGCATGAGTCGAAGAATGAACGCCAATAAGTTGGATCCACATATCCAGCGTCAAAGACTTGCAAGGCAACTATCAGAAAGCCTCAGTGTGCCGATGGCCGAACTGCGTCTGGTAGAAACATGGTTTCACGACGGAACACAATGGACGATGAGTTCCCGTTGGGAACAATTCCAAAAAAGCGAGTGGAAGGAGATTCCCTGGACGGTCCTGACAAAAGTGCTTTCAAGAAGTTAGGCAATCGACTTTTCACGCTTTTTGCGCTGGGATGCAGCGTTGCCGCAAATATGGGACAATCTCAATAAGTGGGGCTGCATTTTGTTCAGCCAACTCATCTGATTGCGTAAATTCGTTTTTGAAAACACTCCGATTGGAATTTAGACTCCATGAAGTGCCCGCAATGTTCCCGGAATCATCGGCGCAAACAAGGCATGCGGTGCAGCTGCGGATACAACTTCGTTTTCAATCCGAAGGGCTGGGGAACATCCGGGATGACGGACGGCAAGATGGCGGCCGCAATTCGTCGTGCAAGCAGAAATGGCACCGCTTTTTTTACGGCCAACCAATTGTACGCGGCGTACGCCAGCCGTGCAGGTGGGCGACCCAAATGGGCCGGTCCTGTGCTTGGATTCGCCGCACTGATTAGCCTGGGCACGATTGCAAGTTTCGGTCAGGGTGAAATCCTATCTGGCATTTCCTGGCTGTTGTTTTCGTTGCCTTTTTTCTGGCTTGGTATCTTCTACCGCAGTAAGCCGGTGAGGCCAGCCATGTTTGCCAGCTGGATTGATTTGTGGCTGCGCTCGGGTAAGACTATTGACGGGCTCATTCAACAACCTTCCTTGCACCAGCCGCCTCCGCAATGGAGTGAACAGGATATCTACGATTATGGGGTAGAGCGGATTCTGATCGTACAGCATGATTTACTAGTCGATTTATTCGTGCGCAATGGTTTGCACGCTGAGCAACGAGCCTTGGTCATTTCAGAATCTGGCTATCCAAGCTATTTGATGGCGGTCACCAAGCGGCTGTTGGAGGAGCGACCAGACCTGCCCGTGTTCGCATTTCACGATGCAGATGCGCAGGGGCAAGCCATGATGCAGCGACTGTTTTCGATGGATTTGCCCTTGAAAGGTCGTCCAATCACAGATCTTGGAATGCGTCCGGAGCAATTCAAAAAGTCGAAACGCACCCGCAGTTACGATCCTTACTCGACAGACCGAGATCTGCCGGCCGATGCGATGCCCGTGCCGATGCTGGCCGCTGGCTTGGGAGCCTGTTTCGCCGCCGGCGCGGCACAAGAATTACTCGGCAACGATGGTAACGCACCCGGCGGCGACGAAGCAGCCTTGACGGTCGGATTCGGTGCTGGCGACTACTCGATTGGTGGCGAGGACTTTGGGTAGGCTTTTGCTGCTGGGGTACTTAGATAGTCAAATGACAACCATTGGGACATGTAGCCCCAAATTTCCTCGTTAAACTCGCTACCGGAGGTTGGTCTAGCCGCTCGGGGTGTGAAACTCTGATTAGACCGACTGTCGTTTCACAGCAAGCAAGCTTGGCATATGACGCGGCTAGTATGTTAGAATGTAGATTCGAAGATCGGCGGATTAGTCTTCGTTTCCGCCGCTTCTTTGCTTGCTACACGACCCCTCAACCTGCCTAACGTGATGCTTCGCGAGCGATTGGAAAAGCAGCAGTTTTCAAACGAGTATGCAATCGTCGATGGCGTGCGTATGCACGAAGAACATGGTGCGAATTTCAGGATTCCTCCGCCAATTATCAAGCGGAAAGTCGGGGTAGGGCAGTTCGTCGAGTTGCGAATTGACTCGCCGCGTTTCTCGGTCCACGAAGAAGACGCAGCAAAGTGTTCTTGTCCATCCTGCAATGGCGAACTGGCGAAGCCCATTCTCAGGCACGAGCAACCTCGTTCCATCTTGCCATTGCCGGACCAGCAGGTACCTAGTCGCGGTTGGGGCGAAGATTTTTGGTGTGAAGTGCTGCAGCGGGACGGAGATGTGCTGCTTGGACGGATTGACAACCCTCTTGTCGAGAACAAATTACATGGGCTTGGATTGAATGACCAATTGCTGTTCCGCGAGGAGAATATTCTGGCTTTGCATCCGAGCCATCGACTAGAAATTGTTTCCGCCATGCGTGTTGAGGAGCTGAAAGAACTGGCCGAGTGGCTTGGAGAACAAGGCAATGCATAGGACGCAGCTTATGAAGAGATGTGTATGCCTTGTATTTCTGCTCGTCGGCAATGCTGCGGGCCAGGCTTTGGGCCAACAAAAGGCCCAAAATGCAAAGCCACCAGCTACTTCAGTGGAACCGGCTTCGACCGAGCTTGTAATCGAAAAACTACGAAAACAGTATCATGCGGTGCGTGGCCGGGAAGCCACGGTGAGTCGTACGGGGCGGTTGGAGGGCGAACTCAATTTCGAGATGCGCGGCACCTCTCGGGTGCAAGCCATGCAGAATTTCGGACCCTCTTGGAGCGGCAATGCGCACTTATTATGGGATGGCAAAGTTGGCGACCAAGTTCAGACTGCCTTCGAAGTTGTGGAGACTGGAACCTACGATCTTATCTTCCAATTCACCTTGGCCCCCGACTACGGTCGATTTGAGTTCGAGTTAGCTGGAACGCCCTATGAGGTCGATCTTTTCGACTCGCGTGTGCGACTTTCTGAACCATTAGAAATTGAAAACCTGCGGTTGGAGGAAGGCAGGCAAGTGCTCGAATTCTCCCTGGTCGGAGCCAACGATCGGGCGCGACCCTTTCGAAAAGACGGCTACTTGTTCGGTCTGGATTATCTGCAGCTCAAGCGCTTGGATCCTGAGCCTGTCGAATCCAATCCTCCCGCAAATCAAATCCGCGACTCTGAGAAAATCGTATCCCCATTGCCATTTGAACGGCTTAGAGAAACCACATCGCGCTACTGTGCAGATTGCCACTCCGGAAAAGAAGCGGAAGGGGAGTTTGATCTCCAAGTCTTGGCAAAACGAGAGAATTTGTTGGAGCAAATCGAAAAGGCCCGCAAGCTGCGCAATACGCTTGTGCGTCATCAGATGCCACCGGAAGATTCAGATCAGCCTGACGACTTGCTACGCTCGCAGATGGTGGCAGCAGTCGGAGAGATTCTTGATGAATACTTGGAAGCCAATGAGCAAGTCTTGCCGGTCGTGATGCGAAGGATGAATCGCTATGAATACAACAATGCGGTTCGAGACCTCTTGGGCTTGAAAGGTGACATTTATCCTCTGCCGGAAAAGACGATTCGCAATGATGTCCAATATTTTGCTCCTGCTTCCGGGAGCTACCCGATGACAGTAGTCGTTGGCAATCGAACCTTGGGGAAGAATCAAGTAGAAAAACAGATTCTCACAGGTGTTGCGCCCTTCGCTATCGACCTGCAAGCAGAAGGTGGCTTCAACAACCGTGGCGAGGAACTGAGCCTTTCGCCAATCCTGCTGGAGAGCTTCCTTTCGCTAGGTCAATCCGTTGTGCGAAGCCCTGAGTTTGAAGAGTATTGTACAAAGAGTAAAGAACTGTTTGGTGAACCAGGCAAAAACGCAGAGCTGAAGGAAACTGCTTCCGCTCGTTTGCGTCCGCTCTTGGAGAGAGCGTTTCGCAAGAAGGTCGACAATAAGTTGTTGCAACGCTATTGCGACTTCGTTGTTCAGCGTTCACAGGATTTGGGTTCTTTCTCAGCAGCCATGAAGGATGCGGTCGCAGCGATTTTGGCATCCCCAAGTTTTATTTACCTGGCTGAGCACGCCGATTCAGGCCAATCGGATGGGGGAATTACCCGGCCTCAACCGGATGATGTGCGTAGCGACGTGAATGCGACTGAGTCCGAAATCTCGGCCTTCGAATTGGCTACTCGACTCTCATTTTTTCTTTGGAGCAGTATCCCAGACCAGGAGTTGTGGGATCGCGCCAATGATGGCTCGCTTCGCGAAAATGATGTCCTGCGAGAGCAAGTTGAGCGCATGCTAGAAGACCCAAGGAGCCAGGCGCTTTCTCAGAACTTTGCGAGGCAATGGCTTCGATTGGATCAACTCGTCGCCGCTGTTCCAGATTTCGAACGCTATGAAAAGTATTACTCGCGCATCGGTTGCGAGCAGTGGAAGTTTGGCTTGCAGACGATGCTTGAACCTTTGCTCTTATTCGAGAGCATTATGGTTGAAGATCGCTCGATTATGTTGTTGCTCGACAGCGACTACGCTTTTCGTTCCGACGAACTTCAGTCATGGTATCAAGACGCAGAACCATTTTCGGGGCGTCAAAATCGCAATCGCTTTAACACCAACCAACAGCCCTTTTCACGCCGCAAAGTCGAGGACCGACGCGAGGGCGGTGTGCTGACTACAGCGGCCGTGCTGACGATGACCTCGCAGCCACTTCGAACCAGCCCTATCGTGCGCGGAGCTTGGGTTGCAACCGTATTATTCAATCAACCCCCTCCTCCTCCACCGGACGATGTGCCTCCCATCGAGGCAGACGAGCAGGCCATTGAAGCATCCGGCTTAACGCTGCGGGAACGCTTGGAGCAGCACCAAGTCAATGCGAGTTGTGTTGCTTGTCACGCGAAGATCGATCCGCTCGGTTTTGCCTTGGAGAACTTTGATGCAGTTGGCCGATGGCGCGATAAGTACAGTTCGGGACTTGAGATTGACGCGAGCGGCGAATTGTTTGGGAAAATGGAATTTCAGAATGTTGTTGAATTGAAGAATGAACTTCTGCAACGTCCCGAGCTTTTTTCTCGTGCCTTTATCGAACACATGCTGTCCTACGCTTTGTCCCGAGAGTTGCACCTGGAAGATGCACCAGCCGTAGATCGGATTCTCGAGGATGTTTTGGCCGATCGAGGGCAGTTTTCGACTGTGGTGCACGGCATAGTAAATTCGCGATCCTTTCGCTATCGACGTAACAAGTAGATATTGCGCTGAAAAGTAGCATTTGCGCTTCCGCACTTCAATTGTAAGGAATCCAATCCATGAAACTTTCCCGAAGAACAGTCTTGCGCGGCTCGGGCGTTGCCATGGCGCTGCCACTGTTGGAAATCATGGAGGGAAGCCAAGCCGTTGTGTCCTCGAGTTGCCAAGCTGATGAGGCGGAAGGACAAAGCACTCCGTTGCGCTCGGCGTTCTTTTATATTCCCAACGGTGTCGTTCAGTCGGCTTGGAATCCCGTAGATGCTGGCCCAGACTTTACTCTAAGCCCTTCGATGAAGCCACTCGAGGATATTCGTGAGAAAGTTCTGGTGATAAGCAACTTGGATCGGATCAAGGTCGCTGGTACCGATGGCCATGCTCAGGCGAGTACTTGTTGGCTGAGCAGCGCGGCGCCAGATGAACTTTCGCCCGCCGGCTATCCACTTAAGAAAACAGTAGACCAGATCATCGCGGACGAGGTCGGCAGTCAGACTGCATTTCGCTCTTTGGAGCTGAGTTGTAATCCCTACGAGGACAATCGAGAGTCGGTCTATTTTGACAACATATCTTGGTTTGGACATGGCCACGTTGCTCGTTCTCTGCGTGATCCTCAGCAAGTCTTCAAAAGATTGTTTCGGGTGACGGAGCACAAGACGAGCAGCAGCATTTTGGACTTGGTCATGGAAGATGCCCGCGCTTTGAGGCCTAGGCTCGGCAGCGCAGATCGCGCGAAGCTTGAAGAATACACACAGTCCGTGCGAACGGTCGAGCAACAGATTCAAAGGGTACGGGCGCGACAAGCTGATATTCAGCAGTTGAATCCTCAGGCGCCGATCAAAGCCTGGCAAGCGATGCATCGCGATGAATTTATCCAGGTAATGGGCGACCTGATGATTTTGGCAATGCGCGCTGATTTGACGCGTGTTGCGACGCTGATGACGGCTCCGGAACGCTGGGGATCGCCGCTCAAGGTCGAAGGCTGGTTCGATAAACCCGTACAGCATCATAGCTGGACACACGGGCAGCATGATTCCAAGATTCGCGAGCAGCTTGCCAAGCTAGATCTATTTCACGTGGAGCAATTCAGCGAGCTGATTCGCAAGATGGACGCGATTCCGGAAGGAGACGGAACATTACTCGATAACACGATGTTTTTGCTCGGCTCAGGGCTTAGCAGCGGCGAGCTTCACATCTGCAGCAACTTGCCAGCAATCCTCGCAGGTGGGAACGCGGCAGGAATCCAAAGCGGCCAGCATGTTCGCTACAAAGAAGGAACGCCCGTTGCCAACCTCTGGCTATCGCTGGCTCAGAAAATGGGATGCAACGATCAGAGACTTGGTGATAGCACGGGTACGCTGGCTGAAGTTATGGGGTAAGAGGGTAGGACGCATGCGGCTAGCCGTTAAACGCCGTTAACCGAATTGTCGAGACGAGATTGTTGCCAATAGACGAACAAGCTGCGGAGCATCACAACAAAACCCCAGCCAAAGACGATGGGGAACAAGAGTGAAAAAAGGACGCCGACGACGGAAATCTCCTTGGAAAAAACTGACCGTTCTGGCGCTTCCGGATCGACATAGCAAGTGATTTCCTCGCCTCTTTCAAATGCAGCACGGATTTGCGGCTCGACGCTTGAAGAATAGGCGAAGGAAGTGAGCTGTCGCGTTCTGTTCGTGTATTGCTGGCCGTGATAGGTGTAAGTGTATGTAACATAGACGTGTCGCGAGGGGCCCTTTCCGGAATTAACGACATATTCGATGTCGAGAATGCTTGCTTTTGCAGGAACGGCGTTCCGCAGTGCAATGGCAAACCACAGCGATTTGCCCACGACCGTGGAGAGCCATGCATTCGCGGCTAGCAAGAGCAGGGCGATGAAGCCGAGGAACCGAATCGAAGGAATGTTGAGGTTGCGATTTTGCTGGTGGTGCGCCTTTCTGCGATGGCTCGGCTTTTTCTGATTCGCTCTGGCGCACATCGTTTTACTACTGGCTATTCAGCTTTTTGCCACGAATATCCATGTCGCCAAAAATACTCAAATGAGTTCCCTTGACCTTTTCGCCTTTGAGTTTCAATTCCATTTTTTCCGGAAACGGTCCCCAACGATTTAGAAAGACGAGCGTTTCACCGTCGAAAGATAGGATATTCCCGACCGGCTTGGAAGGATCTAAGTTCGACCAAAGGGTGAGCTTGCCGTCTACTTTCCAAATGTGTAATTCCCAAGAACGTTCTCCTCCAAATTCATCCTCGGTTTCAATGGACCAGTCGCCTTCGAGGGCAGCGATTTGTTCCTCGCTGGCCTCCATCTTCGGCTCGGGAATGCCACCATCGCGATACTGCAAATACTCGTCCATGCGTTCGCTATATTGCGGCTTGATACGCTCTCCGGTCAATTGCGCCGGATCATTTTTGACGCGAAATTCTCTTTCGATAGGCTTACACCACCCGTCTTCGTCGTGGCACAAGATGTAACGAGCCTTTAAGACGATAGTGGCACCCGGATTCCAGTCATCGACGGCAAGCTTAAACTGCCGAGCGTCCGCATCTCCCTCGACTTCAAGCTTGGGGCCTTCGACTTCATTTTCGGAGAGTTCAACGGAATCGACCGCTTCAAGCTTTAGTTGGAAGGGGTCGCCAAGATTATTCCAATGAGCTCGGTGGATCGGATCGAGCTCAAAGTTCAAATAAAGATCGCCCACGCCAGCGAAGATAAGGTCCGAAGAAACATCCGCGCGCAATTTGACAAAGTGAGGATCGCTGAACTCCGTCTCTGCAGCTTGCACTTGGATCTCTATAGCATCCTCGGGCAACTCTATCTGCGGCACCAAACCACGCTGAGCGATCTCCGCCGGCCTGGGCTTGGGAAGATTCAAGTCAGCTGGGTTGGTTGGATTGTCGGCGGGACCGACTAGGTCAGCCAGTTTCTTTCTAAGCAACGCTGGACGGTTCCACCCTCGGCTGGAGACAATCTTGCCCTCGGGGTTCACAATGAATTCGCTGTTGGGTGCTCGGCCCATCCGTTTCGAAAAACTATTCTTCTCGTCATCTGCAAGCCATTCCACTTGCGTGCCCAGGCTTCGTTTCGCTTCCTGGATATGCAGCAAGCGTTCTTTCAAGTTACGTGGGGGCACATAATTGTTCCAACCCGGATGCGCTAGACTTTTATAAACGTAATAAAATTTGACGCCCTTGGGGCTAAAGTCCTTGGCGATTGCCTCCAAACTGGAGACATTTTTCAGGAAAGGCGGTCAGGTGAGGCAACCAAAAACAAGCACCGTGTATCGATCGCGAAATGCTATCGTCCGGATTGCGTTTCCAGCTTCGTCGAACAGCTGATGATCCGGCAGATCATTGCCCGCCTGCAGAATGCCAAGATCCATGTGAGATTTGCCAGCATCCGGAATCGACTGCGGTAATGCAAAGGCCGACAAACTGATAGCAATACTAAAAACGAAGACAAATAGCGTTCGTGAGAGCTTCATGGCTTGGCGAGACGGGCTTTGAA
>JBCCEO010000207.1:0-10931 GCA_039030255.1 Planctomycetota bacterium
AAGCAACCGCTATGGTCCGGGTGGCTCGAGCTTCAAAAGTTGGACGTGACCAAGCCAGAATCGACGCAGCCTGTTTGGGGCAAATGGCTGTCGGCCGAGTCAATCGCCGAGATGCAAGATTCCGCTCCCTCGTTGACTCGAGGAATTCAGCTGGCCAATGTACACGCGGTAAATTTGCAGTCCATTCAAATCCCAGAATTGACCAAGAGCCTCAATAACTCTGACGACAATTCCACATCGCCGAACGTGCAAGAGCTTTTCCTTCAAGTCGCCCCGCTGAAAGGCGAGCCGCTATCGGACTACGTTCGCAACTCGCAAGTTTCGGCTGAAGAAAGCCAGCAACTCATTAGCCAGGTCGCGGGAGCTCTTTCGGCACTCCACGAAGCACAAGTTGTGCACGGTCGAGTCTTGCCAGATCGAATCTACTTTGACGGCAGCAACGCAACTCTAGTGCTCGACCCAATCTCGGTAGTAACCGCAACTTCCAATGAGCATGCGACGGGCTTGTTCGGTAGTCATTTGCACAATTTATCCACAGCGCATTTTCTCGCACCCGAGTTTAGTGCTCCAGGTCAAACGCCAACTACGGCGAGCGACGTTTTTGCACTCGGATGTACTTGGTACTGGCTGTTGACCGGTTCGCCACTCACAAGCGGCAAGAACACCTCGGCAATTCTCGCGAAACAAGGTGCGAACTGCAGTGAGAAAGTCAGTGCTCTAGGACTGGCTGAACCCGTTGCTCGTGTTCTCGGTCATATGCTGTCCGGCGACATAAAAGGTAGATTTTCCTGCGCTTCGCAAGCGGCAATTGCATTGGAAACCGCCCTTAAAGTCCAAGCAAAGGGCAAAGTACGAGTATCAGTTAAAGCCCAAACGAGTCCAAGTAAAACAAAAGCATTACAGTCCGAATCACCGCCGACATCCGGATTGGAAACGTCGGCGACGTCCAATCCATCTGATGCGAACGCAGCCGTTGGGGACGAAAAGTCTAAGCAGCCGGGGAGAACCGCCACTCCTGTGAAAGTTGCAGGTGCTGTAGCTGTTAGAGCTGTTTCAAAATCGCGGACGCCCGAACAAGTCGACGAGACTTCGACGCCATCGAAACCAGGGGAGGCCAAGTCTCCGAGCAACGGCGCTCAAGGTACCAATGCAACAGTTGGCCACAACAAGAAGACTGACCTGCCAAGCAAGGAACCTCCAAGCAAGAAAAGGTCAAACAAAGAGACATCTACTCGGGAAGGATCGAGCAAAGAAGCACCACCTCGCAAGGACAAACCAGATACTGGAGTACGTCCAGCTGCTCCGTCCTCCAAACCATCCTCGCCTGATAACAAAGAGCCGGAAACGAGTGAGGCCAAACCCACGGGCGAAAAGGCTCTTGAATTCAAAGAAGATCGTGCTGCGAGTAACGAAAAGTATGACGGTGGTCGCGAGAAGACCGGCATTAGCGAGAATAAGCAGGACAACTCGTCAGAAGAATCAAGCTCCGCTGCTTCTGACTACGCAAAGTTTGCCCCAACAGTTGAAGAATCGACCGAAGACAAAAGAAGCGCAACCGATAATGTTCCCAATTCAGAAACGTCCCCAAAGAAGAAACGAAGGAGAAAGAAAAAACCTGGCCAGGATGTTGCATCGGAAGGCAGACCCCGCAAAAAGCGTCGCTCAGACGACGAATCAGGCCGATCAAGAGTGCGGAAGAAGAAGAAACGATCCAATAACAAATGGCTGATTCCTACTTTCGGCGGTGCGGGTTTCTTGTTGCTCTTGTTGGCGTTGATGTATGTCTCAGGCGTGCTCGATCCAAAGGAAGTCGAAGAGGCTGAGCGACCGAGGTATGTAGATCCGGAAAACTCCAACACGGGTCCCGCAGAACTCGTCGAAAAAGATCCGCTGCTGAAGTATTACAACATTAAAGAATCGGACACCCTTCTCTGGGCTCCACCGGTCGTTCCAGCACGCTACGAATTAGACATGCTACCACGCGGCCCGGGTGGCTTAATCTGCATACGCCCTGAGGTGTTGCTGAACGATGATGATCGCAAAATGATTGTCAGCTCGTTCAGTCCAGAGCTTGGGGATTCAATCAAACAGGTGCTCGACGCCGTAAGCTTGCAAGCCAGTGATGTAGCTCACGTGCTCATTGGACTCTATGCGCCCAAACAAGACGGCGGATTTCCAGAATTGGTTTATCGGGTGCAATTGTCTTCGCCGCAACCGATTACCTACCTAAAGAATGTTTGGAACAACCCGCAGTCGCAGGAGTTCTCTGGCAAGACATTGTTAACTAGTGGAACACGCGCTTACTTCGTTCAACAACAGCCGATCGAGGAAACCACTGAAGTACAAGCATTCTGTGTAGGCCCGACCGATTTGATGAAAGACTCCGCTGAAATCGGTGGTGGAGAACCTCCGCTGCTCGCTCCTTTGGAACAGCTTTGTAAGAACAGCAATCAGAATTATGACTTCTCGATGGTCCTCATGCCCCCGTTCCTATTTGGGGACGGGAGAGGGTTATTGAGCAAAGTCCCTGCGCGTTCCCAACGGATCCTCCGAAGCGTCATAGGCAATGATTCGCAGGGCGTCGCTGTCAAAGTGCACTTCGATGAAGCTTGGTACACGGAAGTCAGGATTGCTGGAACCAGTCCACAGGAAGCTGGACGGGTCATGTCGAGCTTCAAAACAGCTCTCGATGCAATGCCTGGAAGTGTTGAGGACTGGTTTGTTTCAGAAACGCCGCACCCCTATTGGGGAAGAATAGCCATTCGATTCCCTCAGATGCTTCGTACGGCGATTGATTATACGCGTGTCGGGCTGGAAGACGGTACTGCAGTTGCCAATGTCTATTTGCCAAACTCGGCCGCCCCTAGCTTGTTAACAGCTAGCTGGGTTTCTCAGCAAAATGCGGCCACGATCTCTGGCGGTCTGGCCGTCAGCAATACCGGCGTATCGACAGAACCACTGACTTTAGAAGAATATCTCGCGCGGCCAATCGTTTTTTCCGTCGAACAGGAGCAGTTGGAAGTAATTCTTGGAATGATTGGTGAAGAAGCCAACGACGGCCTGCCGGAAGGTAGCCCTAACATACGTTTTGCCGTTGACGGCGATGCCTTTGGAGCCGGAGGGATCACTCGTGTGCAGCGAATCGCCAAGCTCGATCATCCAAATAAGCCCGTTCGCGAAGCACTCACGTCCTTGGCCCAGATGGGTAACCCCTCCCCTGGTGCCGATGTCAAATCCGATGACCAGAAGTTGATATGGATTGTGCGTGACGACCCGCAGGCACCTGGAAGAAAACTGATACAACTTACAACGCGAGAAGCAGCATCGAAGGCCAAATTAGATATTCCTCAAGAGTTTCTGCCTTAACTCGATTTTGGCCGCGCGGGCTAATCGTTTTCTCGGCTAGAGTAGTTCGTCGTGCCGACTATCCAAAACTTTGATTATTGGACGAACGGACTTTCCCTGTCGAATCCCTACGAGCCAATTGCTTCTGGATCGGCTTCTAGGTCCGTGGCAGTCCCAGTGCGTGGAGTCGAACGACCAGTCGGGATGCCTGGGAGGCAAGGGGACGATGGCTCTGCGGATCAAATGAGCCGATTGATGCTGCGAGTGGCCGGTGTCGTGGCTTTCTCTGGAACTTTTGAGCCTGGTTGGAATGGATTTTGACACCAGTGCTTTTCTCATGTGCGCGGGCGTTGGGCAGTCGCTATCGCGCACGTATTTGCGTACGACTTAAATAATCAGGCTCCCAATGCAAGTTGGAGCATGGTCATCGTAGAATCGGCATTCTGTTGGATCAAATTGGCTCTGTCGAAATCCAGAGTGGCCTGGTCGGAATTCTTCAGTTTCTCTCCGATGCTTAGTGGTCAAAGGATAAAGCAATTCCGCAAACCGAAGCGTCGAGCCGCGTCATTCGGACCGATGAAGCTATCCCTAAGTAGATGCATTACGCTGTTCCGACGCAAGTGTGAAAGCGTTTTCAGTGCAATTTTTCTTGGGTTTTCTCAAACGTGCGCTTTGCATCTGGGGCGTGGCTATGCTCGGATTTTCTTAAAGCTTCGCCGAGATTGAATAAAAATGCAAAAGATCAATTCCATGCGCTGAGCACCTTGAAAGCTCATTTTCAATAAGTTAGGCTGACGAAAAATGTCTACTGATCCCTCTATGTCATAACAATAGGCTGCAATTCGTTGTCAACCTTTTGCTGCCGGAGCCTGGAGATGTGTTTCAATGAGCAAGAAATCTTGGCGGAAGATTCTAGCATTTCGACAACGCAAGACACGACAACGGGAAACTCGTAAACTAATAACGGAGACGCTTGAAGCTCGGATGCTATTGGATGGCTCGGGCGATTCTGTGTACACGCCGAGTTACATGGCGGACAACGACTCTTGGGTCTACAGCTTACACAGCAGCCGCAACAGTAATTATGGAGATAGCGGCACGCTGGAGGTTTACTCGAGCAGCAAGCAAACGTATCTGAGTTTCGACCTGACAGAACTCCAAGCCGAAGTGCAGGAGGCGACGCTGAAGTTGCATCCACTTTCGGTGAGTAATTCAAATGTGACGCATTACCTCAAAGAGGTTTCTGGCGACAATTGGGATGAGTCAACGCTGACCTGGAATAACAAGCCTGCCAGCGGTAGTACTCTGGAGACCTGGACCCCCGTAACAAATCAGCCGGTAACGATTGATTTGACCGATCATGTTGTTGCAGCGATAGCCGCAGGAGACACCAAGCTTAGCTTCGCAATCAGTGGGAGTGGGGCTTCCACGGTCAAGTATGCCAGCAGTGAACACGCGGACTTCGACCTAAGGCCGCAGCTCAATCTGACTACGAATGAAGTGAATCGTAATCCAATCGGCGTCGCGGACAGCTATGACTCGATTAACGGTGGCTATACGCTTCAGGTCGGTTTCGAATCCGGATTGCTGAAGAACGACTACGATGAAGATGGCTTGCAGTTTCTAAATGCTACTTCGCTTGATAGTAGCTCAACTGCTGGAACTGTCGTGCTGAATGGGAATGGATCTTTTGAATACACCGCTCCACAAGATTTTGTAGGGACGGATAGCTTCACCTATGAAGTTAGCGATTCGATTGGAGCAAGCGAACCGATCACTGTATCGATCGAAGTCGCCCAAGCGATCTATCCTATCTATTCGCCACTCGACGATTCCTGGGTCTACAGTTCGTATAGCAGTCGAAACAGCAACTATGGAGACAGTGGCGCGCTAGAAGTTTACTCTAGCAGCAAGCTCACATATCTCCGATTTGACTTGTCGGAGCTACAGGGTGATACGTATCGTGCCGCATTAGAATTGCACCCTCTGTCCGTTAGCAATGCCAATGTGACACACTATTTGCGAGAGGTATCCAACGACAATTGGAATGAGCAGACGCTTACCTGGAACAACAAGCCAACCTATGGAAGCACAATCGAGACGTGGAGACCCGTTGCGAATCAGCCAATAACGATTGACTTGACGGATCATGTGGTTGCCGCTTTGGCGTCTGGAGATAGGGTGCTTAGCTTCGCAATCAGCGGCAGTGGAGCATCGACGGTCAAGTATGCCAGTCAAGAAAGTGCTGATGTCTCCCTAAGGCCACGGCTAAACCTGACGACTACAAATGCAAATCGAAATCCTATTGGTGTCGTAGAATCCTACGATACGATCAATGACGGATACACGCTTCAAGTCGACTATCAGTCCGGCGTGCTGCAAAACGACTACGATGAAGATGGTCAGCAAATCCTCACTGCTGTCTCCTTGGATGACAGTGCCACCGCCGGAACAGTTGTCCTCAATGTCAATGGATCTTTCGAGTACACGGCTCCTGAAAGCTTTGTTGGGACAGATACGTTTACCTACCGAGTCAGTGATTCGCTTTCAGTTAGTGATCCGATCACCGTTTCGCTAGACGTCGCCCAGGCGATTAACCCAAGCTACTTGCCCGCTCATGATTCTTGGGTCTACAGTCAATACAGCAGTCGCAACGTAAACTACGGAAACAACACAACGTTGGAACTGTACTCTAGCAGCAAGCTAACGTACCTGCGATTCGATTTGTCAGAGCTCCAAGGTGAAGTCTACGGTGCGGAATTGCAGTTGCATCCACTCTCAGTAAGCAACACCAATGTGACGCATTATTTGCGAGAGGTTTCAAACGACAGTTGGGACGAATCGACGCTCACGTGGAACAACAAACCAACTTATGGAAACAGTTTGCAGACATGGAGACCGGTTGCAGGCCAACCGGTCACAATTGATTTGACCGCCCATGTGCTCGCTGCCATAGCGGCAGGCGACAGAGAACTTAGCTTTGCGATCAGCGGAAGCGGGGCATCTACGGTCAAGTATGCAAGTAGCGAATACCCAGAAATCGCTCTCAAGCCGCGTCTCAACTTGACTACGACTAATCCGAATCGAAATCCGATTGCAGTCCCGGAATCGTACGATACCATCAATGGTGGTTACAAGCTTGTAGTCGATTATGAGTCGGGGGTACTGCAAAATGATTATGATGAAGACGGCCAACAAGTTCTAACTGCTGTTAGCCTCGATGACAGCGCAACTGCCGGAACTGTCGTCTTTTCGGATAACGGATCGTTTGAGTACACTGCCTCCGATGACTTTGTGGGTACCGATAGCTTCACCTACAGCGTCAGTGATTCACTGGGAACGAGTGCCCCAGTCAGTGTTTCTATTGAAGTTGCTCAAGCCATCAATCCGGCTTATCTACCTATCGCGGATTCTTGGGTCAACGGTTACTCAAGTAGTCGAAGCACCAACTACGGTGACAGCACCTCATTAGAGGTCTATTCCAGTAGCAGAGTGACCTATTTGAGATTTGATTTATCGGAACTGCAGGGAACCGTTTATAACGCGGCTTTGCAACTGCACCCGCTCTCGGTCAGTAACGCCAATGTGACGCATTATTTAAGAGAGGTTTCGAGCGACAGTTGGAACGAAGAGACGCTTACATGGAACAACAAGCCAACTTATGGAGGCAGTTTGCAGACGTGGAGACCGGTTGCAGGACAACCCATCACGATTGATTTAACGGATCATGTGCTAGCTGCGTTGGCGGCGGGCGATACGAAATTGAGTTTTGCAATCACCGGCAGCGGTGCATCGACGGTCAAGTACGCCAGTAGCGAACATCCGGAGATCGCTCTCAAGCCGCGGCTGAACTTGACTACAACCAACGTCAATCGTACTCCAACTGCTGTAGCAGATTCCTACGAAACCATTAATGGAGGCTACACGCTTCAAGTCGACTATCAATCTGGCGTGCTGCAGAACGATTACGATGACGATGGACATCAGGTCCTCACCACAGTGAACCTGGATGATACCGCGACTGCCGGAACAATCGTCTTCAACGACAACGGCTCGTTTGAGTATACAGCTCCTGATAATTTTGTCGGAACCGACAGCTTCGCGTATAGCGTTAGTGATTCGCTGAGTGTCAGTGAGCCGGTCATTGTATCAATCGAAGTCGTCGAAGCAGTTGAGCCAAGCTTTCTTCCGAACGCGGACTCTTGGGTCTATAGTCTTTCCAGTAGCCGCAACGTGAACTACGGAAGTAGCAGTGAGCTTGAGGTCTATTCTACCAGCAAACTCACGTACTTTAGATTCGACTTGTCCGATCTTCAGGCGGAGGTATACGAAGCTGTACTGCAACTGCATCCTCTTTCAGTTAGCAATTCCAATGTGACGCATTATTTGCGTGAGGTTACAAGTGACAATTGGGATGAGTCGTCACTGACTTGGAATAATCGCCCAACCTATGGAAGCGCTCTACAGTCCTGGCGGCCCGTCGCTGCACAACCCGTTACTCTGGATTTGACGGAGTATGTTTTGGCTGCATTGGCTGCCGGCGACCAGAAGATTAGCTTCGCTATCAGCGGCAGTGGCGCTTCTACTGTGAAATACGCCAGTAGCGAACATGGTGAAGTCGCATTCAGGCCAAGGCTCGATCTGACTTCGACAAACATGAATCGCAACCCAGTTGGTGTCGCGGACTCCTACGAAACGATCAACGGCGGCTACACGCTCGACGTAGACTACAGGTCAGGTGTCCTAAGCAATGACGGTGATGAAGACGGAGCACAGCTTCTTCGTGCGACCGAATTGAACACCAGTTCTACCGTTGGGACAGTCGTTCTCAACGAAAACGGCGCTTTCGAATACACTGCCCCGGATAGCTTTGTTGGCACCGATAGCTTTACCTATCGCGTCAGTGATTCCATCGGGACGAGCGAGCCCGTCACCGTTTCAATCGCCGTAGCGCAAGCGGCTGCTTCGAGGGTTACTGCCGACGCTGACTCTTGGGTATACAGCCACTACAGCAGCCGTAACACGAACTACGGAAGCAATGACAATTTGGAAGTTTATTCCACTTCCAAATTGACATACCTCAGATTTGACTTGTCGGAACTTGAAGGAACTGCGTACGGTGCGACTCTGGAGCTCCACCCACTTTCAGCTACAAATTCCACGTCCACGCACTACCTGAGAGAGGTGACCAACGACAACTGGGATGAAGCGACGCTGACCTGGAACAACAAGCCCGCCTACGGCAATACGCTCACGACATGGAGACCTGCTGCCAATCAACCGGTGACGATTGACTTGACCGCATATGTGCTTTCTGCTTTAGAAGCTGGAGACACAAGGCTTAGCTTTGCGATCGTGGGCAGTGGCTCGGCCACCGTGAAGTATGCCAGCAGCGAACATGACGATTTATTCTCTCGTCCCACGCTGACGGTGCTCGGTGCGTTCGAGCAGGACAATGTACCGCCAACGATTTCCGATATCGACGATGTAACGTTCGAAGGTTATCAATCCGATGTTCTCCCATTCACAATCGGCGATACTGAAACTGCAGCAGAGCAGTTATTTGTGAGCTTCACATCGAGCAATCCAGAGATCGTCCCAGACAATGCTGACCACATCGTGATCACGGGAACGGGGGCCGAGCGCGGCGTCCAGATCTACACGCCTGTTGGAGTCGTCGGAGAGTCAACAATTACATTGACAGTCACCGATGCACATGGGGCTTCAGCTACGACTTCTTTTTTGGTCGCCAACGAACTTCCGGCGGACACGGTTGCGCCAAGCTACCTGCCTGTGGCTGACGCGTGGGGCAACAATTCTGCTGGAAGTCGAGATACAAGTTACGGAGATAGTGACAGTTTAGAAGTTTATTCCAGCCACAAGACGACCTATTTTCGTTTTGATTTGTCGGAACTGCAAGCCAGCGTTCTCACGGCAGAATTACAGCTCCATACGTTATCCGTAACCAATTCGAATGTAATCCACTATCTGCGTGAAGTCTCTGACGATAGCTGGGATGAGTCCACTCTGACGTGGAATAACAAGCCTTCCTACGGAGATTCGATCAGGACTTGGACACCGACAGCCAATCAGCCAGTGAGCATTGATTTGACAGACTATGTTTTCGCAGCATTGGCAAGAGGCGATCGGGAACTTAGCTTCGCGATCACCGGAAGTGGATCGTCGACGGTCAAGTACGCCAGTAGCGAACACGCCGAATTTGCCCAGCGGCCTCGGATTCAGCTAACTACTACTGATGTCAACCGGATTCCAATCGGTAACGCAGACTCCTACGACACTATCAACGGCGGCTACAAGCTTGCGATCGATGCTCAATCAGGTGTGCTTAGCAACGACTATGACGAAGATGGACTACAGATCCTAACCGCAATTGATGTCGACACTAGTGCTACCGCTGGAAACGTCGTATTCAACGCGACAGGAGCCTTCGAATACACCGCACCACTTGACTTCGTCGGCACCGATAGCTTTACCTACAGCGTTACCGATGCTGTTGGGACGAGCGAACCAATCACCGTTACGCTGAATGTGTCTCAAGCGATCGAGCCGGTCTATCTGCCTTTTGACGCTTGGGTAGATTACACCTCTGGTCAGCAAAATACGAACCACGGGAGTAGCAATACACTACAAGTCTACTCCACCGGTAAGCAAACCTTTCTAGGTTTCGATTTGTCCAATTTGCAGGGCCAAGTGTTCGAGGCTAAGTTGCAGCTCCATACACTCTCGCTCACAAATTCCAGCGTGACCCACTTCTTGCGCGAAGTTTCGAATGACAGTTGGGATGAGTCGACGCTCACGTGGAGCAATAAGCCTACTTACGGAGACACGGTAAAGACTTGGACACCCTCGGCTAATCAGAATTCAACGATAGATTTGACCGAGTATGTGATGGCTGCCTTGGCTGCCGGCCAAAAAAAGCTGAGCTTTGCAATCACTGGCAGCGGAAGTTCGACGGTTCAATACGCCAGCAGCGAGCATGCGAATATTGCCCTAAGACCCCGTCTCAACCTAATAACAGCGGACTTTAACCGAGTACCGGTTGGTGTCGCGGAATCGTTCGACACTATCAACGGAGGTTATAAGCTAGAAGTTGGTTACCTTTCTGGTCTCCTATCGAACGATTATGACGAGGATGGACAGCAGTTCCTCACGGCAACCGCTCTAGACGACAGTTCCACGTTGGGGACGGTTGTGGTGAGCGAGAATGGAGCTTTTGAATACACTGCACCCGAGGATTTTGTGGGCACGGATACTTTCACCTATCGTGTAAGCGATTCTATAGGAGTCAGCGCCCCAGTTACCGTTTCGATTCACGTTGTGCAATCGATGAACCCAAGTTTTCTGCCCTATGATGCTTGGGTGAATTATCTTTCCGCGCAGCGAAATACGAATTACGGAAGCAGTGATACGCTGGAGGTCTATTCCACCGGCAAGCAGACGTTTCTGCGCTTTGATTTGTCCGATTTCCAGGGACAAGTGTACGAAGCCCAATTGCAACTCCATGCTCTCTCCCTTACCAATGCCACTGTGACTCATTCCTTGCGAGAAGTCTCCAATGACAGTTG
>JBCCEO010000208.1:0-10913 GCA_039030255.1 Planctomycetota bacterium
CGCGATCAAAAAACAAAAAGCAACTCCATTACCAAGAGTAAAAAACCTCTCCCTACTCCTCCCTCCTCACATCCACCAGCCTAACCCCTCTCTGGGATAAAAGCCCTTCGCCGATGCCTGACTCGAACCAGGAGAAGACAGCAACTCAGAGCAAAAAAGAAACTCAGAACTCACCTCAGCTAGCAGCCTGTATGCGGCTGGCTTTATCGGACACCGTGGAACTGCTGATTTCCACAGACGATCTTGCATTGCGAAATGCGGATCTGCCTGGACTGCAAGCAGCCGCCGCGCCGCTGCTCAAAGAGCTCGTACGCCAAGGGCTTATTGCCGACCCGCGAACAACTCGCGGAGATGAACCATCGCTTGAATCGGAGACTTAAAAATGACGACATTTACACTTCCTCGAATCGACCAAGACCTATCGCAGGGTTTAGAAAACGCTGGCTTCGGTGCATTGCAGGCTACGGCGGGCAACCTGCCGCTGAAGCAATTGGGCTACAAGACGCAAATCACCGGTCTTGCGACGCGAACAACCATCGTGCAGACCTTTTACAATCCCTTTGATGAATGCATCGAAGCCACCTACGTCTTTCCGATTGAAGGCGAACAAGCTGTCGTGGATTGCGAAATGCGCGTTGAGGATCGCGTCATCCGAGCGCATTTGAAAGAGCGAGAGCAAGCGCGATCGGATTATCGTCAAGCTTTGGCTCAAGGCCACAGGGCTGCTCTGCTGGAGGAGAATCGTCCCGAGACCTTTTCGATGAAGGTCGGCAATATCGCTCCAGGCGAGGTCGTGCAGACGCGAATCGAAACCGTCGGGTTGCTGCCAGTTGTGGATGGTGAATGGACCCTGCGTTTGCCGCTCGTCGTCGCGCCACGCTATACCTCAGGATTTCCAGTCCGTCGCAATTCGATCGAAGGCGGAATACACGTTGATACCAATCAGGTGCCCGACGCATCTGCAATAACGCCGCCAACTTGGCTGCCGGGATTTGCCAGTCCAGTCGACCTACGGCTAGAAGTCGATGTTCAAATGGGCTCGCTGGCAAACGGTGCAGAATGGTTAAGCGGTCTTCGAAGCAGTTTGCATTCTGTTGTCGTGCAGCGGCAAGGCGATCAGAACGAATCTCCGAAATCCTGTCTTGTGAGTGTTCGACCTGGGGAGCGTGTCGATCGAGACTTTATTTTGCGTGGCAAGTTGGATAGCAAGCAGATCGCTACGTCCCTAGTTGTAACTTCTGTCGAAGATGCGATTCCAAGCACCGGGGCGGATGACACAAGCTCCACAGAATCTGAAAATACTACGGACTCGACATTCGCCCTGCACCTAGTACCGCCACCCTGCGAGTCGAGGACTCCGCGCGACGTTGTTTTTGTGTTGGATCGCAGCGGCAGTATGGGCGGCTGGAAAATGGAAGCGGCCAAACGAGGCATTTGCCGACTGGTTGACTCGCTGGGCCCGCAAGATCGCTTTCAAGTCATAGCCTTCGACAACCGCGTCGAGTCCCCGACTTTCCCCAGCCTGAATAATTCAAGCTGGGTGCCGGCTAGTGACTCGAACCGATTCAAGGCCGTTCAATGGCTTGGAAAAATTGATGCTCGCGGTGGCACTGAAATGGGCATGGCGCTTAAGCAGGCACTTCAATCCTTCCAGGAAGAATCCGACACTTCGCTTCGATCACGTGCTGTCGTCCTAGTGACGGACGGACACATCACGGGCGAGGATTCCGTGTTGCGATTGCTTGGGACTTTGCCCGACGGGCAACGCCCCAGGCTGTTCTGCCTGGGAATTGATCGAGCAGTAAACGGCAGTGTGCTACAGCGTCTCGCCAAGGCATCCGCAGGTACGTACGAGTTGGTCGAATCCGAAAAACGCCTGGACGAAGTCATGCATCGTTTCGGCGATGAGATTGGCTCGCCGGCGCTGGTGGACCTTAAACTATTCGCAGATGGTATGGATGTGGATTTACAGACGGCACCTTCTCGGCGACCTGATTTGTTCGCGAGTCGAGCGACCTCCATTTACGGTCGTTGCCCAACGGGCCCTATTTCACTTAGGCTCCAAGGACGACTGCCCAGTGGTGAAGTGTGGGAGCAGCAGTTGCAGCCAGAGCCAGCAACTCCAAGTGCAGGAGCGGCCATTGCGGCTCTGTGGGGGCGAACGCGCATCCGAGAGCTGGAAGACCGCTTTATCTTTGATGGGAATCGCGACCAAGAACTGCAGTCGGAAATCGTACGTTGCTCTTTAGAATGCAACGTATTGTCCAGGTTTACCGCATACGTGGCTGTCGACCATTCCGAAAAAGTCGGCGATGGAGGAAAGCCTCACAAACTCCTGCAGCCAACCGAACTTCCCGAAGGATGGTTGCCGCCTGTTGCCCGCTTGAGTCGTTCAGAACTGTTGCCTTTGCGAAGGAAAACTGAGGCGCTCAAGACTTCGAAAACTCGAAAGACAACAGCCGACCCAGCTAACTTTGGCAAGATCATTTCCGACCAAGGAATCGTCAGCATCGAACAACTTGCAGAAGCACAGGATCTTGCGAAGCAGAATGGTTGCACGCTTCCGCAAGCATTCGAGGCTCTCGGCTATGCTTCGCATGAGGACATTGCCCGAGTTATCGCGCTATCGCATTCCTTGCCGTACTTGGATCTCAACCAAGTAAATGCGATTGATGATGAAGTCATACAGCGGATTCCGGAATCGGTCGCTCGCGAAACCGGGGTGCTGCCTTACTCGGCATCCACCGGCGAGATGGTTGTCTTGGTGCATGATCCTGGGGATCTTGAAACAATCGAAAAGCTTCAATTCATCCTCAATATTTCCGTTCGCCCAATGGTTGCCTCTCGAAACGCGATTGAGATCGCGATCAATCGCTACTATGGACAAATCGCAGGCGAATCGGCGGATTCGATGCTTCAAGAATTCACCGATACGGCAATTGATTTCACCGAGTCGGAAGACATCGATGGGCTGGCCGATATGCACGACCATGAACTTGGTGGCGCGGCGAGTGTAGGGATGGTATCTAGCGACCTTGGTTTCATTGGAGATTGCGACGAGGACATGTCGTTTGGGTTCGCTCAAACGCCGCCTTCTCGGAGGGTTCGCTCTCGCGGCGTCCTAAGAAAAAGCAAAGTTGCCAAACAGGCGGCGCCCCCAACGGCGCCGAAACAACCGCCCAAACAGCCGTCTGAACCTGCACCGGCACCCGTGGTTCGTCTTATAAGCTTGCTGTTTACCGAGGCCTTTCAACTTCGCGCGAGTCATATCCTCTTGCGAGTCTTGGAAGACGGCATCCAGGTGGTGTATTTCATTGAGGGCAAAGAAACTCTGCGGGATCGAATTCCCACACGCTTGCTGAAGCAAATTCTGCAAAGTCTGAAAGTATTTGCGAATATAGACCCTTTGGTCGGCGACGAGTACCAATCAAGTACTTGTAACATCACCGTTGGCGAACGTCTTATCCGGGCGAAAGTTCACATCGCACCGGATCAAGAACAAGACCTCGTAATGATCGACTTTCAAACCAACAGAGTCTCTGAACCAGAGGCAATCCGGCAGTGGAACGAACGGTTTGCTGCAGCAACGCAGTCATGAACTGATAGATTGCACCGTTAAATTAAAGGCAGGAGGCCTTTTGCCCTCCAGGTCTAGCAAGGATCCTGGAGGGTTAATCGGAGACGAGCTCCACGTCGTTGAAGTCGCTGGAAATCTGCGCCGGACGGTAGTTTGAGTCGTTGTCGTACTTTTGTTTTACAGATTGGTGCACTCGCGGCTTTCCGCTACCAGCAGACCGGAGAGTTCGAATTAGCTTACCGCCAGCCAAACGAGTGACGTCTTTCAAGGTTAGTTGGTGCACAGATCCTGCGCCGTTCTTTGGTGCTTGCACAATATTTTGCCAGTCGGCGATGAACTTGAGTTCGCTCGCTTCAGCTTTTCGAATCATGTAGGAAAGCGTGAGATCTGACAGCTGTTTTTCATCTCGACTTGTCTTTTCCCAACCACCGCCGACATCTCCATGGTTTCCAGCAAACCAAGTCTCTTCTACGGAAGTCGCCGAAGGCGAAGCTACAGAAACCAGGGTGGGTTCAAATAGCGACCGATTCTCGTCGCTTGCAACGAGGTGCACTACTTGTTTAACATTGCCGGGGATTTCAAGGCGTTCCGATGCATCGTGAAATTCTTTCGAAACTCACTCAGTTTTGGTACTGGAACGCCAAGCGAAGCAACGGTGTCCCACAGAACCAAGAATCGAATGGTAGGCTGCCTTTGACTCCTTCATTCCGAATCCGTTTTGCCAGAATTCGAGAAGTGGCGGCACCTCTGCTAAAGCCAAATATCGCGATCTCATCGCCCGCTACGTAGTTTCTCTTCACCGCTTGCATTGCTTCGTCGACGCGGCGTTCTGCTGAAGTACCGAAAGCTCCGTCCTTGACTCGCGTAAACTTCTTGCCGTCTGTTCCAACTCCTCGAAAATAATGAACCGATTGTCCTTCCCTGGCTAACAGTCTTTTCATTTTTTCCACGTTCGTGGAATCTCCTTGCGGGTATTCATCCGTTTCACTGAACTCGGGTTCGTTCCAAGTTCCATCCATCAGTACGATGATCGTTTTTCCGTGAGCGTCGTTCCCCGCTGAGACGATGCAGCATATCAGGCCCAGAAGGAAGATGAATGTGAAATGCGGGTTCATTGCTATGATCCAATTTCTTCGTGTGGAACGATTTGAAGTATCTAGAATAGAATTATGCGTAAATCCGGCCTGTCCTGAAGCGTAGTGACACAAAGTGCTGACTAGAGCATCTCGGGGGTTTGAGCCAAGTAGTCTCGAATTTGAATCACGCGCAAAGCGAGACCGCGGCGTGTGCTAACGGACAACTTGGAATGCAGAGACTCCATATGGTGACGTACCGTACTTGCCGATAGCCCGAGTTCCGATGCAACTTCTTCGCAAGTGAGTCCTTCGAAAAGAGCCTGGCAAACGTCGAGTTCCCGTGATGTAAGTCCTGCGAACCTAGCGATTTCAGTCCAGCAGTGTCCCTGCAGCAAGGATTTTCCTGGGTCCGAGGGCCAATTGGACAATTCTAAGAGGGCTGCTGAATTCAATAATGAGATTCCCATAACGCACGCGTACCTAGAGAGTTATTACCATGGCTTGCTTGAAGTTATGGTTTCGAAGTACAGTGCCTCGAAGGAGCTCCAATATGCAGATTCGCATCCATGTTCACAAAAAGAACGCACGGAAGTGTTTTCCGTGCGCTTATGGGAAGGATTTCAAGTAAATCCTTGATTTATGAGACTGAAGACGCAGGTGTCAGTCGGAAGAAGACCCGTTCATTCGCTTCCTTGGGTGGATCTCGGTCGTCAAATCGCTTTCGAATAAGCGGAACGATTCGATCCAACTCGTCTTCGTCTTCTTGCGAGACGGGAAGCTTAACATCGTTTGACAGTTCCATTGTTGGCTGAACGCTTCTTCCCACAGTAGGCGTGGCAGGCGCAGAACGATCTTTCAACTCCTTAATGGCCCCGGCTTGAACTACTGCAAATACTTTTGTTTCATCCTATGGTGAGCTCGCGGCCTCAGCGATATAAGAAATTTGGCGGCAAAAGCTTAGCGTTGTTGAGACTTCTTCAACTGGGATGGCCTTGCCCGCCTCACTGGAAACCAACTCTGGCCGAGCGCCTGAAGCATTCAGCTTCCTGTATTTTCCGCTCCAACCACTATGCACCGTAGAGCCGCTGGTTGAACCGCAATCACACACACCTGGAACAGTTTCTCCGACGTAATTGCCATTTGATGTTGGCTTGCCAGTGCAAGTACAACCATCATCTTCACAGTCGCCTTGCTGCACCCAACCTTTTGCGTCCGGATCACCTGAACTAGGGTCACCAGTCCAGATCCAGAAACACTCGTCGGTCGTAATGGGATGATCACTCATTTCTTGTCTCCATGTTTAACTTGAGGCAAATTGGACGTAGGCCAAACGAAATTGGATGGCCCATCGTGTTGACAGTAAGTGAAGTGCATTTTCTACCTTCTAGCGCGATGAAGCCGCCGCAGCCAACGAAGGCTTGGGTCTTTTCATTCCACGCGATTTCAAAGACATTACCGTAAACATCGTACAGCCCCCAAGCATTGGGACGTTTCAGTCCGCTCGCGCGAAAATTGCTGTCACGACTGCTTTCTTGGCTGCTGCGAAACCAACCGTAGTCATTGAAATCAATTTTTATCTTGCTCTTGCTTCTGTTCTTGTTCTCTAGCTTGGCGCCGTGAAAGTATGTTGTCCTGGCTCCAGCACTCGCGGCCCACTGCCACTCGCGAACCGTTGGAATTCGGAATCCGCTAGTGGAATATTCATTACCCTTATCCTCTGGAATCCCTGCGGCAATTTCTGAGTCCGAGTAATATTGCGGCCGGTCGTTGTCCAAGTCGCTAAGTCGGTTGCAGATTCGCATTGCTGAAGGAACGCTAACCCAGTGCGCCGCGACTTCGGGACCTAGCGCAGAGATGCCCTTTACTGCTGCCGCCATCTCTTCGTCACCCGCAAAATTGGCGACGACGAAAGACTGCGGAATTTCAATGGTGCTCATCCAAAATCCCTTCGAAAGCAAGTCCTCCGAATTGGTCTCATCGGCGTTATCCGCTTCTAGTGGTTGGGGTGGAATCCAGACAAAGGGAATTCCTGAGACCTCGCGATAAGTCTGCTCTAGAGATTCATCCGACGGAATTTCAATATCCAATTTCGTGTAGCGGATTGTGGACTGCACCGCACCATCTGGATGTTCTCGCGCAAGTCTGGTTATTCCATCGAGATCTAGTTCGCCTTGATCTTGCTCCTGCAGCGAATCCGCGGCCGACACGATCAAACATGCGAACAGATTTGAACTCTCCGTGTCCAAAATGGACAACCATTGATTGGGCGAAAAATCGAGATTTGCCATTAATGACTGCAGTAGAAATCTGGCTCGCTGATCCTCATCCGCTCTTGCTGCTTCCCGTGCGTAGGAGTCCTTACCAGCCAAGAGCCCCAAAGCGACCCAATTCAAGTTTTCCTCAAGCTCTACTTCGGAAATCGGATCGGAACCGATACGAGACTGTAGGATGTTTTCGAGTTCTCGATCATCGAAATGTTCAAGCATCGGTTTTAGCAACCTAGCCCACCCCATCAGATTTTCGGGTGCGCTCCCAACAACCATCTCTTTCTCGCCGTCGGCCAGTTGGTCGAGTTGGTCAATCACATAGAGATACTTGATCTTCTCCTCGCTGCCTTCCGCTCCTTGAAGCCTTTCACGTAGGGTGGGTATTAGTTGGCTTGGGACACCAGCATTGTTGAACTCAAACACAAGTTCTTCCACTTCTCGCGGCTCACGAGCCTTCGAAATGCTGTCCGCAAATTCTTGGGATTGCGAATAGTCATTCCAAAACCATATTCCGATGGATGTAACCAGCAGGCTTGCGCAGCACAGCATAGCCGCGATGACCTTCGGTTTAGCGACAAGACTTCGATAGCTTCGAGCTAGCCAAGTACGAGGCCTAGCGACGGTTGGCTGTCCGTTCGCGAATCGTTCCAGGTCTTGATGCAGTTGCTTGGCCGAGGCGTAACGGCGGCCGGGTACACGTTGAAGGCACTTCGAGCATATCGCAGCAAGATCGGGATGAATATCTCGATTGAGTTGTCGAGGCGAAGGAGCATCTTGCATCGCAAGCTGCGCCAAGTACTCGGCGCGCGTCTTGGCCCGGAACGGTAGCCCGCCGGTGAGCATTTCGAACAGAACGATGCCCAGAGAAAAAACATCTGCTTGCCCATCAACGGCCTGACTATTCGCCTGCTCAGGCGCGAGATATGCCACTGTACCAACGGACACATCGGCTTCTGTAATCCGCTTGTCGGCGATTTGAGCCAAGCCAAAATCTGCGATGAAGGGCTTACCCGACAGGTCCACCAAGATATTCTCTGGCTTGATATCCCGATGCACAATGCCTTGCATGTGGGCGTAGTGCAAAGCGTCCGCTAACTGCGAGGCGACTACTGCGAGCTCTAAGGGATTGGTAGAGACGAAACCGAACCACTCGCGTAGAGTAACTCCTTCGATCAGTTCGAAAACAATATGAGGTTTTCCATCAATGTCGCCGGCTTCGAGGAGGGTTACGATATTTGGATGGCGTAGCCTTGCCGCTGCTTGAGTTTCTTGGCGAAACCTTTCTTCTCGCTGTCGGCGTTCCGTGTCGTTGTATGCATCTGTGCCGCGCAGGATCTTCAGCGCCACATCGCGTCCTAGTGAGCGGTCCTTGGCGTGCCACACGGCCGCATTGGCGCCCTCTCCAAGCAACTCAAGGATTTCGAATCGGTCATTCCCCGCAAAGTCCTGCGAACTCAATTGGCACCCGACTTGATATTAAGTAGCTTTCGCAACGCATCTAGGGCATTGCGATGAATTCCGCGAATGGCACCAGCGGACTCGGGACGCAATTCTGCAACGGCTTCAAAAGTCATTCCATCGCGGTAGCGAGCCTGAAGGACGTCGCGATACCGCGCTGGCAATTTGATGATCGCAGATTCCAGACGCTTGATTTGCTCATCCTTACTGATGATTTCACTAGGTCTGATCAGCCCCGATTCGACCAAGTCGCGAGCGATATCACCAAACTGTGGAGCCTTGCGCCGAATGCTGCTACGGATGTGATTACGAGCAATGGTTAGCAGCCAAGCTCGCAAACTTGCGACATCTCTGTATTCAAAGCTGTGCATGGCTTCAACAGCTTTGACGTACGTCTCTTGAACCACATCTTCAATCGGAAGCCGCGAACGTAGTGACGCACTCGTGGTCTGGCTCAAGACGCTATGCAAGTAATCGAGCTCATTGCTGATTCGTTGCCGGATGTCCAATCTGCTCTCTTTCGCTAAATTCTTGAATGCATCTAGTAAAACGCACGAAAAACCGCAACGTGCGCTTATTTCTAGGAATTTTCATGAATTGGATGACGCAGATTCTATCGCATTCCATTGCTTCCTGAAAACCAGCTGGAATAACGGTGAACAACGATTTCGCGAGCTTGAGACATCACATCCTGCGCGCACGTTTTTGCTTGCAAGGCGTTCCGACTATAGCTTGGGAATGTACACAACTCACTTCGATTCAGCCGCAGCGCGAAAACAGGAGATCGCAAGAATGATGAAAGAACTGACTCTTGAAATTCTTCTTGGCTTCTTGCTCGGATATCTTGCCGCCACAACTTCCGAGTCTGCACTTCATCGATTCTTTGGTCACGCGAGCAGCAAATGGCGGCGGAGATGGCGTAGATTCCCAACCTTGTTTAAGCTCGTAACGAAACTCCATTATGGGCACGCCGTAGTTCATCATTCGCAAACCTACCGCGAGAGCCACGTTAAGCAATTTCAAAATCCTGAAGAACAAAGCAAGGTAGATTCCGGCCTCGTATCGCGAGGGTACGAGAGCTACATTCGTTCGCGATATGGATTGGTAACCGACTTCCTAGGAATTGTGTTTTTTGTTGCTCCCCCGATCGCTTGTTGTGTCTTAGTCGCCTTTGCAATCTACGGTACAGCTTCGGTGCCTTTCCTAAGTGCTGCTCTCGCCCCGATCTCTTTGGCTCCGTGGCTAAGTTGCCAAATTCACCCGTATTTGCATTTGTCCGCCGAGGAAGCTGCCGAAAAAGCACCGCTCTTAACTGTTTTGATTCTTGCTACGCCCTATGGCAAATGGGTTCGCATGCATCACTTCGTTCACCATCGATATCCAAGATACAACTTCAACTTACTTCCGGGCGGCGATTTCTTGTTTGGATGCTATCGCAGGCCTAGTCCCGCCGATATCGAAGAAATGCGTAGAATCGGACTCATCGATTCTTGATCGCCGAAAAAAGTGGCCTTGGCTGAAGGAGAAGCAATTCGACAGCGGAAGCAACGATTGGTCGTGCAACATCGATGCAGATACGGCCGCAGCGCTTGTGCTCCTGAGAGTCTGGATTTGAAGACTACTGCCGACGGTCCAGGGCGCGTAATTCATCCCAACACCCTAAAACTTAATTGCTCGCCCCGCCAGTACTATCCGCGCAAAGTGTGGTTAGGCAGCGTTAGCAAAGTGACCGTCAAACCGCGCCGAGGAAGGCTATTCACTGACTGGGGTTTCGCGTTTGGGCAAAACCCAATTGGGTCTCGGAAAGTGACATGTGTAGCCGTGAGGGATACGTTGCAGATAGTCTTGGTGTTCCGGCTCTGCTTCCCAAAAATCACCCTCAGGCTCCACCTCCGTAACTACCTTACCAGGCCAGACCCCAGACGCTTCGACGTCAGCTATCGTGTCCAGTGCAACTGTTTTCTGATCCTCGGAGGTAAAGTAAATTGCGGAGCGATAGGATAATCCAGTGTCATTTCCTTGACGATTCTTGGTGGTTGGATCATGGATTTGAAAGAAGAATTCCAGCAGCTGGCGATAGCTGATCGTCGCGGGATCGTAGATCACCTCAATTGCCTCTGCATGGGTGCCGTGATTGCGATAAGTAGCGTTCTCGACGTCCCCACCACTATAGCCCACGCGTGTTTCCTCTACTCCAGGCAGTTTGCGGATGAGTTCCTGCATGCCCCAGAAACATCCTCCTGCAAGAATCGCTTTCTCGTTCACTTTGTTCTCCATGAATTGGCTTTGATAGAAATTCGCGTTGATAACTTGATCAATCTTACCAAGGAATCCTAGAGATATAGGCAAGTCCGCCTCTATTGTATGGGCCAATCTAAGTCCTACTTTAAGCGGAATAGTAGCAAGAAACGCGAGCGAGTAAAGACTTTGTATGCTCTGGGCATCTTCCGAGATTCGCTTGACAATACGAAGGAATCCTTCGTTCTTGTATGCTTACACTTCATGCTTATATGAGTTCGGAATGGCCCAATTTGA
>JBCCEO010000209.1:0-10904 GCA_039030255.1 Planctomycetota bacterium
GCAAGGGCCAGTCTGGATCTGAACTGCTCAACCGACGCTGGTAGGTTTTCGAGTTGCAAATCGCCAGAATGATAGGCTTGAGTTGATAACCCGAATCGCGCAATACTCCTGCAAGTGACTCGATCAATGCTTGATGCTCGGAGCGGTTGTCGCCGTTCACTGAATCAGGCTCGATCCCGATACCACGTCCCATGAAGTGGTACCAAAGGCGATTTGCCATGGCCCGGCCGAAGGGTTTGCTCTGCGTGATCATCAACGCCAACTCTTGTCTCCAGCGCCCTGTTCTTGGCTGACGTCCGGTGAGAAATTGAGGCTTTTCTCCCTCACCACGAGCATCTCTTAGTTCGTAATCTCCGGCTGTAACTTGACGCGGACGCATTCGCGAAAAGAAACGTCGCATGCCCTCAAAATCCTGCTGTGTCCAGCGATCAAATGGATGATCATGACAGCGTGCGCAGTCCAATTGAACGCCCAGAAAGATTCTGCCGACTGGAACGACTGGATCTTGAGCATGGCGTAGCATAAAGTTGACCGAGCCATCAAAGGCAGCCTTACCCTCGGAGGAAATCAGCTCCGCCGCAATTTCATCCAGACTCGTCTCGGACGCAAATTTCAGCTCCAACCACTGACGCAACGCTTCTCGATCCGTTCTGCCGTCACTGCTATATCCGATAAGGTTGGCTGTCCAGACACGGGACCAGAATTTCGCAAAGTCTTGGTGTTCAAGCATCAGAGCAACCGCGCGGGCCCGATCGGGATTCGCCCGGAATTGCAGCAGTTCATCTCGCGTCGGGATTCTGCCGAGCAAGTCGAGGCTGATTCTTCGCAGGAACAAATCATCACTAACAATTGCAGGCAGTCGTATTCCGTCCGTTCGCGAAGCCTTTTCCACGTAGCTGTCGATTTGCTGCGATAGGGCCACCGAGGACTTCGAAGGAGATGCGGCTGCAATAGTTGAATTTGGGATCGTAGCAACAAGCAGCATTGTCAAACTAGAAATCATCATCGGCGAGTTCCTGTCCCGTCTCTTCGACGCGTTGCAAGTACTGTTCTACGCTTGCCTGGGCTTCGTCTCGAATCTTCAGTGCACCATCTTCATTTGTTTCAAAGTTCTCTGACTTCCACTGCTCAAGAACTTTCGCTGCTAAAGCTGCCTGCTGCCCTTCGACTTCGCCTCGAATGTAGAGAACCATGGCGACTGAATGAAGTGCCTCCGCCAAGTGCCCATCTTCAGGTGAAAGTTCTTGCTTTGCAAATTCCTCCGCAAGGTTTCGAAGTGGCATTGTGCGACGCCGCAGACCACGCATTTCGCGAAGTGCTTTCTGAATGTTGGCGTAGATTTCCTGCCGAACATTCTCGTCTTTTACTAGACTAACTTCGCTATCCGTTTCTTCGATTGCTTCGCCGAGCAATGCTCGGACTAGCTGGCCGGCGCCCGCGTTTACCATTTCCGTATTTTCGCTCACCGCAATCAATGCGACATCAGTTGCCAGCATGGCAGAGAATTCCTTCTCGAGCGCTAAACTTGTGTCCAATGATTTCCGGAATGCATCTAGCACTGGTTGCATGCCTTCAAGGCGAGGAAGAGTTAATTCGAATTTGCCAAGCAACTCTTCGATTTCATCCTGTGCTTCTGATTGGATCGTGAGTCCTGCGGCAGTGTCGACAGAGAATGCATCGAGCTGGTCCATGATTTTGAGAACCATGTTTGCTTCGAGTTGCTTTTGCTCGAAGACTTGTTTGGCGATGATGAAGGAAGCAAATTTTGGGTTCGAAGCATTCTTCTTGAGACGACTATGGAATTCATCACGATCGACAATCTCATCGGTCCAATACGTGAGTTCATCGTGCAAACGCTTGGTCAGTTTTTGCGATTGTTCACGCATTGCAACTATTTGCTCAATTTGTTCGCGAGCATCTGGGCGGATTTGGTATTTCCCACTGGCATTCATTGCAACGGATCGGCCAATGGAGTCGGCGAGCATGGCTGGTCCGGGCTGCATCATTTCATGCAGTTTGGTCATGTAGAGAAATTTTGGGCCGTTCTCCTCCGACAAAAAACGCTTGACCAGCAAGGTGACTTCATCTGATTCCCGCAGTTTTTCGGCGATCTCCGAGCAAGCCTTGGTAAGCTGCTCCACGTCTTCATTGGCACTTGTTGCCGCGACAATCATTTCTGAACGCCACTCTTGCTGGCCGTCGCGCAGGGTCGGCGGCGAGCTTTCGAGGTCGAAATGCCTGGCCAGAGCTGACTCTACTGCGTTGCCTTGTAACTCCGACTCCGCTTCGGCGACTCGATTCTGCAGACCATCTTCCAAAACGATTTTACCCGCCTGAGATACAAGGGCTTTGGCAAGCCGTTGTTCGGTGCTTCCTTTCGATTTTGCGAGTTGGTCAGCAATATTGGCTACTTGTGTGCCGATTGATTCACGGCTGCCGCCCCCGCTCCCCTCTTGAGCAATCAGGCCAAATCGAACTGAGCCGGCTAGTACGGCCACAAGGATGAAACTTAGGATCGCGAACTTTTTCATTTTGGACTCCAGCACAGGAGAAGGACCAATGAGACGGTGAATACGCTTACTGACTCGACTGCCACGAGCTGTGGAGACGCCGAGCCGAACTAGGCGAGGTGGTGGTGATACCGAAAGCAGTGCGCTAGCAAGTGCCGTGGCTGAGGATTCGTTCTGATCGCGAACACGAGCATCGCAGGCCCATTCTGCCGCTTCGTCAAATTTTGCAACGCACCACCAAGCTAATGGATTGAACCAGTGGAAGGCCGCAACAAAGCGCATGCAAGCTGACTTCCAAAGGTCTCCACGAGCCAAATGAGCCAGCTCGTGCCGCAAGATCGCGTCGCGCTCGATCGAAGAAAGGCTGCTCCATGTTCCACGCGGCACCACGATGTAAAAGTTTGGTTGAAATGGATTTAGCCCTCGGGTGAGCAATGGGCCGCAGCTTGGGTGTACGAGCAATTGAACGGGTTGGATGCCCACTTCTGCTGCTACAGAATCGAGTTGTTTCTGCCAATCTTCGCGAGCGCTAGCTGCACTACGTCTCATTCGAAAAACTACCCACTGGCTCAAAACAAGAAAGCTTGTCCAGGCTAAAACGCCCGCTAGCCAAACGACCGCCAGTAGCGAGGAACGCTCGACTATATTTGCACTTACTAGCGAACTTGGAGAGATGCCTGGGGCAAATGTTCCGTCTGCAATTGGCGGAGAAAGCCGGCTTGGGATCGCGGCGCTGGAAGATCTAGGAAGGTCTGATGTTTCAGGTGGCAGCCAAGGCAGCTCGATGAGCAAAGGAGAAACCACAAAACTTTGCAACAAGACCACACCCCACACCCAGCGATGCCATTTGGCTTCTCTGGTTCTGAGTAGCGTGAGCGCGCATGCAGCTAGAACGGCGAAGAGAGCCAAACGTACAGATGTTGCCAGCAGTGGCATTGGCCACTCTGCGTCGAACCAATCTGCGGTGAACCAATCAAGCATCATCGGCTCCTTGTGTCTTGAGTCGCGCCTCGGCGGCTTTCACCAGTTGTTTTAGCTCGGTTAGTTCTTTTTCGGATAGTTCCGTGTTCTCAACCAGATGAGCGACGAGCGGGAGCACTCGGCCCCGGGTGACCTTTTCTACGAGCTGGTCTAAAGCTCCAGCTCCCACTTGTTCGGGTTCGACATTTGCAGAATATCTCGTCGGTTGCCGCCCCGTCTTTTCGCTACTGGCAAGCTTTTTCTCGACAAGTCGATTCAGCCTTGTTTGCATGGTCGTGTAGCCGATGCTGCGTCCGATTTTTTCGTGGGCTTCGGAAAGGGAAACGGGGCCATGCTCCCAAAGGAGTCCCATGAGCTCCATTTCACCTGCCGATAGTTTTGCTTGTTTTTGCTTTGTCATATCCATTATTCGCCAGCCAGACTACAATCTTTTTACGACGAAAGTAGTATTTACGACTTTTGTCGTAAAGTCAAGCTTGGAATCGCTGCAAATTTAGGTGATGAGCAGAGGTTTTCGAGAAAGATTGCAGAGAACGTTGCTACATCCGGCGAAAATAGGGGTTGGAGAATGAAGTGAAAAATGCTCCCAGCTTTTCTTTCACTCTTTTAGATTCCGAGGTCAAAGCCGCTTCCGCTGTAGCTCACTAAAAAGAGTTGTAGCGACGTTTGCGCCCCGTCAAAACCAAATGCTGCTCATCACAATGCTTGCTTGTTGCTTGCTATTCGCAGCCGAAGTATTGGCGGAATAGAAAGAAACCTTTGCGCAGAGTCACACGGTAGTCGGCTCGCGTATAAACGTATCGCAAGACTCAAGTGCCGTAGCAGACGAGCACGAGCCGCGATCACCAAGCCCAGTAGAACTTGAGTTCGACTTAGCAGCTCCTGAATGCCGTGTCGTATCCACGATCGCGCGCAACAATCATACACGCACTCGGGTTCAACCATGAGAATAATACCCATCAATACGGCGGATGGGAAACGTGTTTGACCGAAGTAAGCGGTTCCAGGGGCCCATGAATTTCGTGAACTTCAGATCGTATACTTCCGGAAGAACTAGTATCGAATTCCGAGTTTGCGGTAGATGAACCCGAGCAACCAAATGGGGCCGATTAGCAAGAAGACGATGTCCTGAAAAAAGGAAGGCTTTTTGCCTTCAATCTTGTGGCCGATGAATTGTCCGATCCAGGCAAGGACGAAAACGATGATCGCAGCCAGCCAGAGTGGGGCTAAGTCTAATTGCTCGAAGCCCAAGATGGCCAGCACAATCAAAGCCACAAATCCTAGCATTCCGACAGCCAGTTGCCAGGATAGCCGCAAGTAGAACCCTAAGCACGACAGCATGGTAAGGGTTGCCCAATTAATTCCGGGCCAAGGTGCGACGGAGGCTGGAACAGGAATGGCCCAGAGTAGCGCAAGCAGGCTGGCCACAATCGATGGAACACAAATCCAATGCAGTATCTTGTTCAGCCGATTTTGGTGGCTTTCGCCATACTCGTCAAACCATTGATCGGGGGTTCTAGAGGTCATTGGATTATTATTGGGGATTGCGGTCTTGTCTGGAGTTGTTGAGGATTCTAGCTTCTGAATTACAACACACAGGGAAGTCTGATTCTGCCAATCTGAGCCCGTTCAGATTTAGCGTTTGCCCCTCCCGACTTCCTCGCAGAGCTCGAATGAGGAGGATGACTACGCTCGGCAAAAAACGATTTTCAATTTCCTGGTTCACCTCGGGTTATTAGGGAGTCGAATCTCAAGTCCCGGAATCCTCCCTACCTTTTCAGGCAAGCACGGATGGCGTCAATCAAGGGAGCTGGATTGTCGCGCCAGGGGACCTCGGCGGTTTCCTTGGTCGCCAAGTTCTTCACCCCGCAGTTACCCGCATCGAGTTCATCACTACCGGCAACAAGTGCCACTTGGAAGCCGCGTGAATCGGCATACTTGAGTTGTTGTCCGAGCCTTTTTGCATCCGGATAAACCTCAGCGCCGATTCCTGCCGAGCGAACGGCAGCAGCAAGTTGCAGATATTCGTGCAATCGATCCCTGTCAAAATATGGAATAAAAACTTCGGCCGGCGTGTTAACCTTCTCAATCATGTCCAGCGTTTCCATGGCAGCCAGCAAACGATCGAGTCCGAGGGATGCGCCGATCCCTGGTAAGTGCTGTTTGGTGTATAGTCCAGCCAAGTTATCGTAGCGACCGCCCGAGCAAATGCTGCCGATGCTCGGCAAATCATCGAGAGTTGTCTCAAAAATCACGCCCGTGTAGTAGTCCAGACCGCGAGCGATGGCGACATCCAATTTGAAACGGTCTTCGGGCACACCCGCGGCAAGCAAAGCACTTGAGAGTTCTCTAAGCCTACCGACGCCAGTTTCTCCAAGGTCGTTTCCTTGCACCAGAGTTTCCACCTGTTGAAGCACTTGATCGGCACTGCCTGCAATCGCAGCCAGCTTGAGGACTTGCTCCGCTTGCCCCGAGTCGATGCCTGCGGCGTTCTGCATTTCTGCACTCACCGCCTCTGGGCCAATCTTGTCGAGTTTGTCTAAGGATCGCAGAATGGGCACCGCTTGGGCCGATAAATCTAGCTTCTCCAGCAACCCGCTGAGGACTTGGCGGTTGTTGATTCGAATGGTGAAATTCGTGATGCCGATTTCCAGCAGCAATTCGTGGATGACTAGGCCTGTTTCGATATCCGATACAACGGATTGTGTTCCAATCGTATCAAAGTCGCACTGCATGAATTCGCGGTAGCGCCCCGCTTGAGGCGCCTCCCCACGCCAAACCGGCGCAATGTGGTAACGCTTGAAGGGAGTTCCCAGTTTGGGAATGTGCTGGGCGGCGAATCGAGCGAGGGGCACGGTCAGATCGAAACGCATGCCAACCGCACGATCGCCATGGTCGCGAAAGTTGTAGAGTTGGCGGTCGGTCTCTTCACTTCCCTTGCCGGTCAAAATCTCCAGGTATTCCAGGACCGGCGTATCGATCGGATTGAAACCGAAGCGACGATAGACACGGCGTGCTTGCTCCATGATCTTCTCACGAGGCATCATGGACTCTGGGAGGAAATCGCGGAACCCTTTAAGAGTCCGAGGCTGAATGAGTTTGGCTTTCGGTTTCTTCGGTTCGTCAGACACGCTAGTCCTTCATTCTGTCGTGTTGTTTTAATGTTTGGCGATATTGGAACATACGCGAGAGTACCGAGCTACTTAGTTCTAAACTGTGACAACTGGCAGCAAGGGGGGTTCGGGCGAGCGAATATTTGTGAGCGAATCTTGCAGCAATGTGGCTTCTACGTACTCAGCAATTTGCTCGGGTGTCTCAAAGAACTTTTCATACGTTGAATCTTCGTCGTATTCGCATTCGTCCGTAGTGTATTCTCGACAAATCTCAGGGCGAGTTTCGTAGATTCCGCATCGATTGTCCGGCTGAAGATGCTTGCAAACAGTGTGTACGAAGATGTACCAGTCGTCATCTTCTACGAAAATGCTGGCGCGATCATGCAGCAGGAACCACCGCATGAAATCGAAATCCTTGATGGTGCTTGGTGGCTCGATTGGCAAGGCAAAATACCGGCAGCATTTCGCATTGCAGTAGTCGCACAGGCTTTCTCCTTCGGGGAGATTTTCGCGGAGCATTTTAGGGGTCACAATTCTCGCTCTACTATCCTACTGGCTCTAACTACGCTTCTGCATTGGATGTTGTTTTCGCGGATTGGGTTGGCCGGCATCGTTAACGCTTCGGGTTAGTGCTTGGGTTAGCGCTTCGGGTTAGAAAAGGTCCTCGCCGACGCTTCGGGCGCTACGGGTTGGTAAGCGTAGCAAGTTTCTAACTCAAGACACCAGCGTGCCTTATGGGGCTTGTCACTTCGGCTCTCATCCTGTCCGGTATGCATTCTAACCAGACTTATTAGACTTTATGAGCCCTCTCATGGAAGCGGCCTCGCTCCTAATTCTTTGGGAAACAGGGATCCAACGTGTAACGGATCGCGGTCTTTCGAGAGGCTGATTCTATGTAGAGTCCTAGTCCCGTTACGCTAAGAAACGCTGATTCGAAAGCTGCACGTTGATGGAAGAACAATCAATAGAAGTAGTGGTAACCGCGATTGGGCCCGACACTGTGGGTTTGGCCGATCCCATCATCCACTTTGTGACTTCTGTAGGCGGTAACTTCTCTGAAATCCAAATGTACGATCATGACGAAGCAGAAGTATTCGCCATGATGTGCCGAGTTCGAATCGATGCAGGGCAGTGGAAGCACTTGCATTTCTCGCTCAGTCAAATTGGTGAGATAAAAGGCCTATCAGTTCGTGTCTGGTCTCCAGATTTGCCCAGCGTCCTAGGCCGCAAAGCGAAAATCGCCCTGTGTGCGACATATCAAGAAGCGACACCACGGGCGGTCCTGGAAGCGGTGGACGAAGATAAGATTAATGCCGAAGTTGCAGTGATGATTGGCAATCGCAAAAAATGTTCGACGTTGGCAACCGAGTTCAACGTGCCCTGGCACAACATCGGTGACGACAAAGGAGTAGCCGACGACGCAGCGTTAGTAAGTCTGCTGGATCGGTACGAAGTCGACTACGTCGTGCTGGCTCGCTACATGCGAGTTCTCCCACCCGATACTTGCTGGAAGTTTGCCGGGGGAAGAATCATCAACTTGCATCATGGTCTACTGCCCGGTTTTCCCGGCTTTCGACCTTATCATGACGCTTACGCCGCCCGCATGTTGACCTACGGTGCGACTTGCCATTTCATTATCCCAGAGTTGGATGCAGGCAATCAAACAATCAATCAACGCACCTTTTCTGTGGCCCCTGGTACCAACATCGAACAAATAATTGAGCAAGGGCAGGAAGAGAACGAGCCCAAGTGTTTGGTCGAAGGAGTGCGGCGCGTGGTGGATCGCGAAGTCAAATTACATTTCCACCGAATCATCGCGAATTCAAAATAGCTCTCTCTCTCGATTTCCCTGCGGTACGCTTAACTCGACAGAATTATGTTTTTGAAACTCCTAAATATTGCCGCTCTGATATCCTTCTGGCCCTCGGCGGCTAAGGCTCAATCCTACGACGAAGCGCCAAAAGAACTCAAAGTCATGACCTGGAACGTCGAGTGGATGTACGATGACTACATTGGTGATAATCGTTCTAAAGTGGCCAAGGAAAACTCGGCGCCTACGAAACAGTTTTGGGATTCCAAGTTGAAGGGCGTAGCCCAAGTGATTGGAGGAGCTAAGCCGCACATCGTGGCTTTGCAGGAAATTGAGGGCGTTCAGACGCTGGAAGCAATCCGACTGGAACTTCAGAAATCGTATGGGCTCTCCTACCGCCATGCATTTATCCAAGGATCAGACAGTTATCTCGAACAGGATGTAGGAATACTGCAACGAAATGGTTTGGTTTCCTACCGCAGGCAGGAACAATCCAAGACGATGTATGAAAGTGGCGAATATTACAACGTTTCCAAACATTTGATCGCTGAGTTTCGTTGGAGCAACGTGAAACGGCCGCTTACTTTGATGACGGTTCACTATCGAGCACGAGCGGAACAGGAAGATCTTCGCGTCAAGCAGGCTAACCTCTCGCGTGTTTGGATGGAGACGCCGCTACAGGGTGGGCACGATGTGATCGTTCTTGGCGATTTTAACTCAGATCATCCGGTTGGTACCTTGAAAGGCGACATTGCTGCATTGGCTGGCGCCAAGACAAATTATCCGATGTATGACTTGCTATCACAGCTGCCAAATCCTAGGGCACCGACGCACTTGATTTTGAACAAGCAATTTGATCGCATTATGGCCAGTCAATCGATGATTCAAAACGAAGCCGGATTGGATTGGAGTTTCGCTGGTATTGAAATCCTCGACCAAGCCGTAATTCGTGGCAGGAAGGATGGCGACGAACATTGGGATCGCTTTAAAATGAGTGTTCAGGAAATAGACCTGAGCGATCATCATCCTGTCGTTGCTACTTTTCGACTTCAATAGCGGAAGAAAAATGACTTTTCATGCAACCACCATTTTGTCCGTTCGACACGGCGATCAAGTCGCAATTGGCGGGGACGGGCAAGTCACACTCGATACCACGATCATCAAGACAGACGCAGCCAAGATCCGCAAGCTATCTGGCGGCAAAGTCATCGTAGGTTTCGCAGGAGCAGTTGCCGACGCCTTTGCGTTGATGGAACGTTTCGAAAAGAAATTGAAGGATCATCCAGCCAATTTGCCTCGCGCCGCAACCGAGCTCGCCAAAGAGTGGCGAAGTGACCGGGCACTGCGACGATTGGAAGCACTTCTAATCGCAGTCGATGCGGAACATAGCCTCCTTGTCAGCGGGACTGGCGATGTGATTCAACCCAGCGACGGAATTTTGGGCATCGGTTCTGGTGGCAATTATGCGGTTGCTGCGGCCAGGGCCCTGACTCGCAAAAGCGATTTGAGCGCTCGTGAAATCGTTGCCGAAGGTCTGACTATTGCCGGTGAACTCGACATCTACTCGGGCGGTAATCAGATCATAGAAGACTTGCCAAACCAGGCCTCGTAACTGCATATTATCCATGGGAGCCTAAGTCGATGACACAAGCCGAACAGAACGAAAATGCCGACAAAGTCGACTCTACCGACCCAGCTTTTGGTATGAATCTTTCACCAAGAGAGATAGTCGAAGAACTGGACCGCTATATAGTTGGCCAGGATGATGCAAAGCGGGCAATCGCCATCGCGGTTCGCAACCGCTGGCGGCGCAGCCGACTCTCGGAAGATCTGCAGTCTGAAATCGCACCGAAAAATATCCTGATGGCTGGCCCAACTGGTGTAGGAAAAACTGAGTTAGCACGCCGGCTAGCCAAGCTAACCAATGCGCCATTCATCAAAGTGGAAGCAACGAAGTACACCGAAGTCGGCTACTACGGGCGCGACGTTGAAAGTATGGTTCGCGATCTGGTAGAAAATGCAATTGGCCTGATTCGCGGTTTGGAACAAGAACGAGTCAAAGAGCAAGCCTCAGAAATGGCCGAAGAACGCTTGCTCGATCTGCTGACCAAGAGCCGGAATTCCTATGAAGACGAGCTGGCTACTTTGGATGAGGATAGCGATCAGGCTGGCCGGCGCAAACGCACTCGCGAAAAGATCCGCGACATGCTGCGAGATGGCCTGATGGAAGACAAGCAAGTCGAGTTTAGCATCGAACAACGAGCCATGCCGATGATGATGGGCGGCATGGAAAACATGGGCGTCGACTTCCAACAAATGGTCGATAAGATGATGCCCAAATCGACGAAACGCCGAAGCATGACAGTTGCTCAGGCTAGAAAAGTCTTGACCGAAGAAGAGGCAGACAAGCTAATCGATGAAGACAAAATTGCTTCGCAAGCCATTGAAGTTAGTGAGAGCAAAGGCATCATTTTTGTCGACGAGATCGAC
>JBCCEO010000210.1:0-10851 GCA_039030255.1 Planctomycetota bacterium
ATTTCATTCAGCGCGTCAATTGTGGGTGTCGCCTCGACAATCCGCTTAATCGAACCAACGATTTCTGGCGCTGCCGCCTCACCAATCAACAGCCCCATGGTTTCATAAGCAAGCACCATGGCGGTGCCAGCGAAATATGGCTATGGTCGGTTCCATCCCCTATAACAACCCGTGCATCAACTTGGCGAAATATTGCTCCAGCCCCTGCGTCTAAAGGCTGAAATGGATCTTTACCACCAATCGCGTGATTGACTTGGCATTCGTAGCCATCGAGCATGTTGTCGCGGATACACCGAAAAAAGATTCCTGAATTGACATCTGGCTTCTTCAGTGAGTAGGAAGCTTGCAGGAAAAAATCATCGAAATCGTAGTTGGATTGCAACTGGCCAAGCCCGCCCTTAAGCCGCAGACCGTTTTCCTCGACGAATACATCCAATGCGGAGCCAAATTTTCTCCAATCCTTCGACCAATTTTCGTCCAGCATGAGCGCCTGAATGCTCAGCGGACGCAGTAAGACGTTTCGGAACTCGACCTTGCCGGAATTATGCTGCAATCCGATGTAGCCTGAAGGATCGGACTCGAAGTCCTCCAACTCCATGACTTGGACCTCATCTAGGTACACCTCGACCCGGTTGCGCAGGAGCTTCACACGATATGTATGCCATTTTGAAGAATCGAAGACGGTGCCGAGCTTGGCATCTAGCTCCCTGGGCTCAAGCTTCTCACGCTGAACAAAACTCCCTGTTGGAAAAGGATTGTCAGTGGGAGCAATATTAAGTTCCAAACATTTGGTCGCCACATCCGTGGGGCTAGGGGCTGTTCGCAAGAAGATGCCCGAATTCGTATCTGCATCGCATCGAAACTCAAGCTTAAGCTCATAGTTTGCAAGCTGGAAGTTAGTACATAGAAGGCTCTGCTCACCCTGGCTGACCTGCAGAACACCATCATTGACGGACCAATTGGCCTTACCGGCCATCAACCAACCATATAGCGACTGCTCGTCGAAAAGCCGAACCCAACCTGCTTCGAGCTGCTCTTTTGTAAGGCGTGAATCCCAAAACTGTTTAGCACTCAACTCGTATGTCTTTGGCTCAACATTCGCCGTTTCAGGCTCGGGCGTCTTATCCCTTGCAACGACATCTTCCAAGCTGCGTTCAGGTTCGCGACATGCCCCAAGACTGAGGAGGCAAACCAGAAAGACAACACCAACGCTTCGCTGGAACAAGAACGGAGCAAGAGACAGGAAGAAGTTCTGTGGAGAACAGAGCTCTGAATTCATGGAGGATTCCGACCAATTAAAGAGGCACAAATGACGTCTCCTTAAATATAGTCGCTAATTCAAGACGCTTCGGGCATCGCCAAATTTTTCCGTTTACGCTTCGAAGACCGATGCACTCCCGCTGGCAACTCCATTGCCCGAGCTTAATGCTCAGGAATGTGTTGCCCAACTGACTGCTGCTTAACAATTCGCGTCGCAGGATCTTCCATACGGATGGATAGGCGAATTCCAGTCAGCTTTTGCGCGAAGGGCGAAGTCGATTCTCGCTCTAAGCGATCATCCGCAAATCCGCGACCATCATTGTCCAGGCCATCGGTCGATGCATCCCTGATAAGCCCCGTCGCTTTCAAACGCCAAGAGTCGAAAATCCATGGTGCTGTAACGTGTATTTGTGGTATGAGCGGGAAGGTATTGCTCTCCGCTACTTGTATTACACCGAGGCGATTGCCATTCGTTGTCTGCAGCTGAGCCTCCAACACATCATTTGTTTCGAGATGGTCGTAGTTTGACGTATCGGCTGTGAACTGCATCACCATGGGGGTTGTGCTCGGTAAGTGAATCACTTTGCCAGAACGATACATTTCGTCCGTAAACGTCGGGCCGCTCGTCCAACCGCGCACATCATAGCCGCTAAATGCACTCCAAAGATTAGGAACAGCGGGGAAGTCACCGCTTGCTCCTCCTAGTGAAACTCCGAACGAAGGCGCTACGACGGCCAGCTTTCGTGCCCAGCCCAGATCGACATAGCCACCATGTGCAACGGTAGCAACAGTAGCTGCAGTTGCTGTGTTTACACTGCGATGGACCGCAGCAATGTAGCCTGGATCGGAGGGCAGTAGGATTTCATCATCCGACGTGTTCGAAACGACTGGATTGTCGGGAAAACTATCTGCCGGATCAAGAGATTCGCCGTAAGAAACAAGCACTGGCACACCGGGATCAAAACATTTCACATCAAAAGCCCGAATGTTGTTCGCAAGAATATCCTCACCAACTCGGCTGGCACTGATCTGATGGGCGGGCATGGTAACCGAAGCATCGTCCAATGCGGCGTCCCAAGCACTATGCATGGTGAAAGCGGGGTGAAGAAACCCTGTGCCGACAAAACTCGCACCTGCCCCAGTTGGAACGATCCCAGTCGGCTCAGCCATATCATCAGTGCCGTCACCATTGAAATCAAAAAACGGTTGAAGTCCTGCTGCACCAGGTACGCCTACCCGTTGTGCCAACGCTAGCAACGGCAGAGTTTGTCCGCCTGCGATTGGAATCTGCACATGGGCAAAACGATTGGCTGGGTCTTTCAGGGTTTGCAGGTCGTTGGCGGCCACGTAGTCCTGATTCGCTACGAGCCCATCTGCGACTGCCGAACGCTGTATCCGACGCACTGACAAATCACATTGCCCGTGAATTCGAGCCATATCACAAAGAGGTGTAGGCAAAGCCACAATATCGGCGTTGACACCGCCGGGCGGAATGGCAAATACAGGTTGCGCAATTCCCCAAGGTTCTGACTTGCCGGGATGAATTGCCAAAGGGAGTCGACGCCCAACGCTACCGGCGCCTATCACACTGTTTAAATCTGGACGGATCAGCAACACACGATAGTGGAGGTTGTAGTCATCGGGAAAGAAGTTGTTGTCGATATCGAGAAAAGCTGCAGGATTGAGGACCATTGCCGAGGGGTCAAAAGTGGAATTGCCACCCGCGTTAGAAACAACTGGCTGAGCAAAGACGGCGATCTCAGCATACTCCGATGCAATCGTTACCATTTCGAAATTGGATTCATCGACACCAGCACCGGTTAGATCAAAACCGGTCAGCATGTACCTAGGCACCTTGCCGGTAAACCAAACATCTTCTGCTTTCGACGTGAACATCAACACGTCATCTAGATCGCCGAAACGATTTCCACCTACAAGTCGAGAGCCGTCTGTTCGCCTCGCCAGTGCAGCGGTTGCATCCGTTTGCGCCCCGTCGGTGTATTCGACGTAACCAACTTGCTCATCTAACACGAGATTCCGCAAGTCGTGTTGAACCCTGAGTGCGACATTGCGCAATCGATTGTTCAACTCAAGAGTCGCCCGCCCCTCCTGCATGCTATCGCCGATGATCTTGAAGATGTTTGCCAGCGAGATCATCATCAAAAGAGTGACGGCTGTCGCTACAAGTACTTCAACGAGTGTGAAGCCTGAGCGCATACGGTTTTTACGATTCTTCATCGGGTGTGTCATGGGAGTTTCCTATGGCTCTGGCGACATAATCACCAAAGACGCAAGCTAAGATAAGACAAGCACTTGCAAGCTCGATTGAGACTTTCGTCTAGCACCTAAAGCATTTCACCTTCAGGAAAAGACCTACGGCAAATTGAACGATAGGAATGCTGGCACCGGAAGCCGATACCTATACTGTATTGTATCGGTTTCCTTGAGCTCAGACTCTCTCAAGCAACAAACAATTTTACTCCCCAGATACTCCATTGCACAACGCGAACGCTTCAGAGTCAAGTAAAGGAGGGGGGACGAGGCAAAAACAGTCCTTCTGGTGGGCATTTTTCGCCGTTTTACTGCCTCCATTGATCGCCGCATCCTGCCTAGGCGAATCGCTTTGGGTAGATGAACTGCATACTAGCTGGTGTATTTCTGACGGTTTTGCCGACATTTTTGAGCGTGCCTCTGCCGGAAATCAATCAGGTTCCTACATGTATCTCCAGAGGAGCTTGCAGTTTTGCCTAGGACTCTTAGGACAGCAGGCTGAAGATTGGCATTTGAGACTGCTCTCGATTGTAGCCCTAGCCACACTCTGCAGCTTGGTGTTCCAGCACCTTGTTAGGATCCTTCAGCGGCCAGGTTCGGAGAACCTCCACAGTACTCTTACAGTGGCTCCTGGAACATATTGGCTCTGCCTACTGATCATTGTTGGCTGGATCGGATTCGAAAGAACGCAGCTCTTTTATGCCACGGAGGCTCGCGTATACGGACTGCTGCAAGTACTTCAACTTTTCGGCTGGATCTGCGTTGTACGTTTGTTGTGCTCCCAGAAGTTTTCCTCGGTTGCACCTGCCCGAAAACGCTATGAAAATCGATGGTTGATTGCTTGGACAATCTGTGGAATCGCCTCGATGTATTTGCACCTGATCGCCATCATCGCATTCACTTGGCAATTCACTGCAATCGTCACTGGCGTTTTTCTGCAGCAGCGTTTCACTATGCTACGCAGCTTGGCTCTGGCTGGGGTAGGCGTCTTTTTGATATGCATCCCTGCGGCATTCCAAGGAATCCCCGTATGGCAAAAGCGCAGTCAGTGGCTGAGTTTTGCCAGTGATATCTCTATGGAAAACGCTGGGGCCATGCTCGCCTTCTGGCCCTTGCTCATTCCACCCCTTGTTGGTTGCTACCTGGACCGAATTCTGACTGGTAAGGAAGTAACATCAAATGAGAATACGAAGGAAGACAAATCTTTCCTGTACGGCAACTTGGCAATCTGGGGCTGTGCAACGTTTGCGCCCTGCTTGATGGCTTGGCTAGTAACCGCCTCAGGAATCGCACCCATTTTTCATCAGCGCTATTTGCTTTGCAGCGCCATCCCGCTGGTCTTGTTGGCCGCATCGCTTCTATCGCTCATACGGATTCATTGGCTCCGGTTCGCAACCGCGTTCTTTGTCATCGGGGCACTGACTTGGCAGCAAGGACATACTACAGCTTGGCAGCATGGACAATTGATCGGCGGACTTCGTGGCGAAGACTGGCGTTCCGCAAGCAAGTGGATCCAGCAAGAAATTTCACAGGGTTCAGCCACTCGCTCCGAAATTTGGTGCCTCAGCGGCCTTATTGAAGGAGAAAATGCCCAAACGCCACTCTTAAGAGAATTTGACGCCTATCTTTCTTTTCCACTGCGAGGAATCTACGCCGTTAAAGATTCAAGTGGAGAAACAATTGAGCCTCATGCCTTGGTTCCCGACGCAAGACTCTGGCCAAAACAATGGTCCGAGCGAGCGGGCGATGCAAAAATGCGAGAATTGTTCCTAGTATGCCGAGCCCGAAATACGCAACTCCAACATGTGCTATTGGAATTGCAATCTGAATCAGCTTCGCAAGATCACCGGTTAGAAGTCTCCACCGAGATAAAGTCCTTTGGCACGCTTTCGGCAACTTCTATCCGTTGGACTAATCGACAACAAACTCAATAGCGACGCTGGTAGAAGGGTTGGCCGCCGATCGCTTTTGCATCTTGACCTCAAAGGGACGTGCAATGCTGTTTCCGCTTCGATCTTCAAGATTTGCTGCGACAATGATTCGAAAAGTCCCTTTTGGCCACGGCAAATCGGGGTGAAACGTCCATTCAGATTCCTGCTTTGCAAGCTGAATCCGACCTGCGATCGCCTCACCTTTTTTATTGCAGACTTGGATTACCCGTTGCAGCATAGCGTGATCCATAGGTTCACTCATGTGCAAAACAATTGAGTCTTTCGTACCTGCTTTTGGCGTGTCGACCTTCCATTGTTGTACGTTTGGTTGTTCATAATCCGCCTTGTCGACGCGAAACGTCCTAGAGAACGCCTCCTTCATTGGAAGACCTTTGGCAGAACTCCATTTCGAATCAACCTTGAGTGTGTATTGCTTGCCGTTTTGAATTGCAGGCCCTTTGTCTTGATTGGGTTTGACCCCCTGTTTAATGCGGCCGGGATGAATAAACAGCGTGAAACGTTGCTGATCGACATCCCACAGTTCTTCGCCCAATTCAAGAAAAGCATCCTCAACAAGCTGCTCACCTTCATAGAGCCGAATGTTCTCATAGGCTTCGCCCCGCTTCATGGGCTCCGTGAAGTGAATATAGAATTTCAGCAAGTTTTCAGGCAACAAATCCGCTGACGGATAAGTTGCCGAGACTTTTGCGGATGGCGTTACATTCGTTTCTGCCAACGAAAATAGAAGATCCGGTCCCTTGTACAGCGACTCGAATGAATCACTAAAGTGCACCCGATACTTCAATTTGGCATCAAGCGGAAAACGCGGAACAAAGACCAAGCCCTGCTTGCTAACCGTGTAGCTCCCAAACATCGGTAGCGGCTTGTCTGATTTTTCATCTGAATCAAGACAAACATGAAACACTTGGGACGGCTTTGTTTCGCCAACGTCGAGACCAGAGACCACAAATCGATACTGTTCACCTTCTTTGGTTAGATTCACAGAGATCTTGGCTTGGCTTGAATCCTCTTCGGCGACTACTTGCTGAAAAAATCCGCTGGCACTGCAAGCCAGGAGAAGAATAAGAAAGCAATATTTTGCCCGACCGCCGATGTTTCTTACACTTGCCATTTTGGCCCCCACCAAACGCTTTATCAAAAAGTCACCCAACAAGAACGCGCTCGTGTCGGGTGACTGAGATGCAGGCTACCGCTCAAGGCAATGCGACCGTCTTCAAATCCAAACTTCCAGAGTTGGCGATTAGCAGCACCGCGTGCTCGGAATCGAATTTATCCAGTTGCTCCACACCTTGAAACTGCTCCATCGTTTCGAAGCTAAGTCCAGCTGTTCCGCCCCCGGAAACTCTTGATTTAATGGCATCAATGGCGTCGATGGCTGACATACTGAGCTTCATTTTCATGACTCCGCGTGAGCTATTTGAGAGCAGCAAATAGTCCTGATCGCCCTTTTGGTAAACAATCATATCCAAAGGCTTATTACGATTGCCAAGCTCAGCAATTGTCTTGCCCATGATTTTTTCACCGTTGAGTTCTCCCACAGGAATCTGCACCAGCGGAGTACAAGTATAAGCGGCTAGAACGTTGTTTTCGTAGGTTATGAAGGTCTGGACGGGTGAACGAGTCTCCAAAGCACCATGGGCACCGTGGTAAACTTCGATGCTAGTATCCGTTCCGGATTCACGAAATGGATACTTGAAGACGCGGAGCTTTGAAGCGAACTCTTCGTTCGACAAGCCTGCAACAATTACTTTACCGTCGGTGTACTGAATGTCCGTAATCGCACTCATTCGCGGATTGCGTCCACGTCGGCTTCTCCCACTCGTCGGCGGGTTGTCAAAAGTCGTTTTGGCGAAACCAACCTTCTCCAGTGAAACTTCGGTTACGGAACCCTTAACATCGACTTTGAAAAGCAAAGGAATTGCATCGGGTCCGCGACCACGCGAGACCGAAAGGAAAATATTTCCGCTGGCTGGGTTTACAACCATGTCGTTAATTGGCGTATCCTCGGTCGCACTACCCACCATTTCCGCAATCTTTCGGTTGATACCTTCGATGTTGATTGGGGTGCGAGCTGTAGCACTATCGGCAACGTCTCCTGTATCAATCGCAAACACCGCCGCGCTGAGCGAATCCCCGACAAACAAGGTTCCTTCGGGACCAAAGGCTAATGATCCGGCATGCTTGATATCTGGCTTGCCTACTTCCAGTCCATCATCGCCGAGCAACTGCGAACTGTTGGAAAGCAACATCGCGACAAGTAAGAGCTTGCATGTTGTATGCAGCATGATTGATTCTCCCATTTTGATTCTTGCGGGGATTAAATTGTTACCAAGGGCCGTGGAACGAGATTATGGCAGATCAGCATTGGGGTTCAACGAGATAATGAACCGCACTCGCAGAATATCTTCTAGTCTTAAGAATCCTTGATATAGACAAGATCCTGAGGTGTTTTACTCCTCCAAGACCGCTTGCCTTAGTTCTTCACTGATTTCCGCCGTCGGCCCCCGCGTATGTGCCGCGAAAGCGCCAAACTTATTTGCGACGCGCACGATGCGTTCTGGACTCCAGCCCTCAAGGATTCCCAGTGCACATGCGGCAGCCGAGGCATCCCCGGCTCCGACGCTATCTGCTTGTGATTTCTTAGGCAGAATTGAGGAAAACTTTAAACAAAGCGGTTCTTCAATCTGCCTATCCACCAAATACATACGGCACCCATTTGCACCACGGGTGCAAAACAACAAATCCAATTCGAATCGGTCGATAAGACGTGAGGCAATTTCCTTTGGCTCCGAACTTTTAAAATCAAATTGTTCTCCAAGCCAAAGGAGTTCTTCCAAATTGCACTTTAGGACATTTGCCATCATCAAACTTGCTTGAACCGTTTCCAATTCAGGCAATGGAAGCCGCAAATTCAGATCCAGGAATAGGGCGGCGTCTCCTGCGCTGGCCAATGTTTGCTGAATGGCGTTTCGAGACATTGCTTTTCGTTGCCCCAAGGTTCCAAAACAAACAAGTCGAATTGGATTGAGTACGTCCGCAACTCCACTTGCGTCGATGGAATCTAAGAAATCCCATGCAACGTTTTCCCCGAAGCGATAATTCGCTTCGCCAACTTGAAGCCCAATGTCAACGTAGCCAGTCGGGCGATCGCAATCGGTTTGGATTGCCGCACAATTGACATTTCGACTTTGAAGCAGATCAAGAATACGTTGTCCCCGTGCATCCCGCCCAACTCTGGTCATGAGTGCAGACTGATAACCCAGGTGTCGACTGAGGTCAGCTACGCGAACGGAAAAGTTGAGTGGCGCTCCGCCAACTACCTCACCGCTTGGCAAAATGTCTATGAGTGCTTCGCCCAATCCCAGAATGCTTGCTTGTTGCCTTGCCATTCGTTTTATTGCTCGCCATCGTTACTGAGTTCGCTTGAAGCAGTACTTTACCGAATCCATCGAAGTAAGGCTTGGAATCACAGGGAATACCGAAGAAGATTCGCCGCTTAAAGCGTGATTCTTAGTTTGGTCCGCTTCTCGAACCGCGTTGTTTCCGGGATAATCAGCCCGGGCTTGCGGACTAAATCCTCGTAGACGAAGTCCCATTGAATGAACTCGATCGATTTGTAGGGTGCTCGAAAACGAAGTTGAGAGAAAACCCTGCAAATCCGCTCTAAAGGAGTATTGAAGGAATGACAACGCAGCTACTTGCCGCTCGAGCGGGTGAAATTACCCCAGAAATGAAGTTTGTGGCCGAACGTGAAAAACTTTCGGTCGAAACAATCCAAGAGGAAGTAGCTGCAGGCCGAATGGTCATCCCTGCGAATAAGGTACACGCAGCAGGAGTGCTGGAACCCATGTGCATTGGCATCGCAGCCAAGTGCAAAATAAATGCGAACATTGGCAACAGTGCTGTCACCAGTAATGTAGGCGAAGAACTGGAGAAACTGCACACGGCGGTTCATTACGGCGCCGACACGGTAATGGATCTTTCGACTGGCAAAGACATTGACAACATCCGTCGGCAAATCATCGAAAAATCACCTGTCCCAATCGGAACGGTTCCGATCTATCAGATGCTAGAAGAGCTGGGCGGCAACATAGAGGACATGAACGCTCAACACTTTCTCGACATGGTTGAGCATCAGGCCAAGCAAGGGGTGGACTACATGACGGTTCACTGCGGAGTCAAACTTGAGCACTTACACCTGAGCACCGAGCGGGTTACAGGGATCGTCAGTCGAGGCGGCTCCCTGATCGCGAAATGGATGATGGTGCATCGCAAGCAGAATCCGTTGTACGATGCCTTTGATGATCTCTGCGACATCATGCGTGAGTACGATGTCACTTGGTCTTTGGGCGACGGACTTCGCCCCGGCTCTATCGCCGATGCCTCTGACGCGGCACAGTTTGCGGAGCTAGATGTGCTCGGAGAACTGACCAAACGTGGCCAAGAAAATGGCACACAAGTAATGGTAGAAGGTCCTGGGCACGTACCGATGCACCAGATTCAAATGAATATTGAAAAGCAGATCGAGGTCTGCAACGGTGCTCCATTTTATGTCCTTGGTCCCTTGGTCACGGATATTGCACCCGGTTATGACCACATAACCAGTGGCATTGGAGCGGCGATGGCGGGATGGCACGGCGCTGCAATGCTTTGCTATGTGACCCCCAAGGAACACTTGGGCCTACCCAACGAAGAGGACGTCAAACAAGGCGTAATTGCCTATAAGATTGCCGCGCACGCAGCCGATGTAGCTCGGGGCCGACCAGGTGCTCAAGAAGAAATCAAAATGCGGCCGACGATTGACAGCAATGACTACAATATCAAGATGAGAAAGGTGCGCAATTTCTTGGATGACGGCGACAAGGTCAAAGTCACCATGCGGTTTCGGGGCCGTGAAATGGCCCACCAGGAATTCGCTATGGATATCTTGAAGCGCGTACGCGATGAAATGGAGGAAGTCGCAAAAGTCGAGCAAATGCCAAAGCTCGAAGGCCGCCAAATGGTGATGGTGATGGCACCGCTGAAGTAAGCGTTCCAGCGACGAACCATTGTGACAATCCCCTCCTCATCAACCGCAGAGCGGTTAGCCGAAACGCGTGCCCAAATGGCAGAACTCGGTGTTGACGGCTTCGTGCTGCCACGCACCGACCAGCATGGCAGCGAGTATCTACCGCCAAGCGACGAACGCCTGGCATGGCTAACCGGTTTTACTGGCTCTGCTGGCCAGGCGGTCGTTCTCGAAAAGCGCGCCGCCGTTTTCGCTGACGGCCGCTACACGGTTCAGGTGGCTCAAGAAGTTGACGATCAGCAATTTGAAATCTGCCACCTGATCGACCTGCCCCCGCACAAATGGCTACGGGATGCGTTG
>JBCCEO010000211.1:0-10841 GCA_039030255.1 Planctomycetota bacterium
GCCAAGTCGATTCCATCCCCCTGGTTCGACTCAATGTCGTTCCCGCCAATCTCAACATTGGCGACAAATCCGGAATCCGGAATCACATGAATCCCATCACCACCGTTATGCGCAATGATGTTGTTGGTGATTCTCCCTGATCCTTGCCGGATATGAATGCCATTGCCGGTGTTTGGGGCAACGATGTTGAATAACGCATCGACCCCAATTTCGTTCTCAATGATTTCAAAGTTTCTTCCAAGCCGTACTTCGATTCCGTGCCCCTCGACGTTGGCAATCACGTTGGCTTCGATGTTAACCGAGTCAGCATTGTTCTCTAACAGAATCCCCGGCCCCACCGAAACAACGTCTCCGAAATCATTCAAGCCGATATCTAATCCGATTGTGTTATCTTCGACGGAGTTTGCATTTCCGCCCGAGACAGTTATCGCAGGCCCCTGAATCTCGCCAAATCTATTGGACGAAACTGCCGAGTCTCGAGATTCGTGAAGCACAACGCTGCTAGTGACGCTCTGCGGAACGCCGTCTGCCGAGTACCCCACGTCGTTGAATCGAAAGACATTCAATTCGCCCGAGAGGAAAACGCCGCCGTCGGGAAACACCAGATCTTCGACCAAGTTGAATTCGCCACGTACCGCCAACCCACCGCGAATTTCGATCCCGACAGAATCGTCTGCGAGATTGCGACCGCTGATCGTCAGGAAGTCGAATTGGCTTGCGACTTGATTTGTTAGGTCAACCTCTGCAATACCGTCTCCATCTGGATCATCCGCCGCGTCCAAATCAAAACGAATGGTATTTGACACGTCAGAAAGACTGGCATTCTGAAGCGCGGATTGAAGAGTGATTTGTTCACCCGGAGTCTCGAGATCCACGTCAGCGCTGCCGTCAGTGAGATCGGGATCAGTTCGTCCGTCTACTTCATTGACCACAAAGGTGGCCAACATGCGGCGGTCCTCCAGGCTTTCCAACCGCAACCTTCGCTTGAAAGAAGGAGCAAAGTGCTTTTGAGCGGGTTGTGAGTTACGGCGTTCTTTTTTGGTACGATTGAGCATGGGTCTTCTGGCGATCAATGCAGTTTGTAGAAATGAAACTCACGACTACTTAGGCAATTGCAGCAAAACCTGACGCCAAAATCTGAAGATTTTTGGGCAACCCAACTCTCAGAATGCTGAGACATGCGCATCCAGCCTGCCGGCATTCCCCTACGCTATCGCGCGTGCGGCGAACAAAGACAAGAATTCAGGTCGGAAATTGACCAGTTCGCGAGTCGTCTTCGGGCAAAAATACGCATGAATAAATGTTGGGACGCTACGTTCCCAAAAATTTATGATCCATTCCAACTTTCGCGTCAGGTTTTTACTCAAAGGGCCAATCGTCCATGGCAGAAGAGCTCAGTACGGCAACCAGCCTGTCGCTTCTGTCGCGACTGCGCAATTGTCCAGATGACCCTCGGACATGGGATGAGTTCGTCCAACGTTACGGTGGATTGCTGCGCCGCTGGTGCCGCCACTGGGGATTGCAAGATGCAGATGCTCAAGATGTGACCCAAAACGTTCTGTTGGCGCTTTCCAAACAAATGCGGACTTTTGAATACCGAGCAGACGGGCGTTTTCGAAGTTGGTTAAAGACTATCGCCTATCGCGCTTGGTGCCAATTTCTAGATACTCGCCGACGCTGCGGTCTGGCCGTTTCCGATGGCCGAATTGACGATGTGTTGAACTCGGTCGAGGCGAGAGATGATTTGATTTCTCAGTTGGACAAGGAATGCAAACGAAACATGCTCGAAGACGCCTTAAAGCTGGTGAAGCAGCGAGTCCAACCACAGACCTGGGACGCCTTTCACCGAACAGCCTTCAAGGGCGAAGCTGCAGCAACTGTGGGTGTTGCCTTAGATATGAGCGTGGTCGCCGTTTACCGTGCTAGGAGCAGGGTGCAAGCAATGATTCAGGAAGAAGTTCAGGCCCTTGATATTTGCGATGAGTGATCCTCATTTAGGCGTCGACAACTCGGAGATATGCCCTGACGAGAGGGTTCTCGCGGCACTGCTGACGCTAGATTCGGTTGATCCGCATCTGGAGCAGCACATCGAAACGTGCCCCAATTGTCAGGCGAGATTGACCCAACTTTGCGAGCCTAAGGTTGCATCGAAGTGGAATAGCTTGCTGGCCGACGGGCTTGCACCCGAGACAGCTTCACCACCAGAAGCACACCGAGATACTCGCGGCGACACGAGCAACACACGCAACTTCGACCGGAACGGCAGACTCCCAACAGTGGATGGATTCGACATCCATCACGAAATTGGCCGCGGTGGCATGGGCGTCGTTTTCGAAGCCACCGAAAAAGAACTCGGCCGCCGCGTGGCTATCAAAATCCTATTGACCGGAGCTCTCGCTGGTCCCGAGCGTATCCATAGGTTCCTAGGAGAAGCCCAGGCGGTTGCTAAGCTGAAACATCCATGCATTGTTGCCGTACATCGGGTGGGTGAATTTGAAGGTCTTCCCTTTCTTTCGCTCGAACTCATCGATGGACCGAATTTAGCAGAATTCATGCGAGGCCAGCAGCAAGAATCACAAGCAATAGCAAGATTGATGATCCTGCTGGCTGAAGCCGTCGATGTGGCCCACCGCCAACGGGTAATTCACCGGGATATCAAGCCTGCGAATATCCTGCTGGACCTTTCCAAAGGCGTTTCGCTCTTAGAAGCAGTTCCAAAACTCACAGACTTCGGTTTGGCCCGCCACTTGGATGCGGAAGATTTAACGCGAACACAACAGGCCGTCGGAACGCCAAGCTATATGGCCCCAGAGCGACTTACGGGCGATCCCGGGACGCTTTCCTATAGTGTTGATACTTATGGATTGGGGTGCGTGCTCTACGAGTTGTTAACCGGGCGTCCGCCCTACCGCGGACTATCGATAGCTGAGATTCTCGATCAGTCTGCCAAAGGTGGACCAGAGCATCCTCGGTCGATCAACGCATTTATCGACAGAGATCTAGAAACAATCTGTTTGAAGTGTCTCGCCCATGAACCAAGCCGTCGTTACTCAACGGCCTTGCAACTATCGGATGACCTACGGCGATGGCAGAAAGGCCTGCCGATCCTAGCGCGGCGTTCATCTGTCGCTTATCGAATGCTCAAATGGGTTCGCCGGCAACCGGTTTTGAGTGCTGCTGTGTTATTGGTTTTCCTATCACTATCGGCCTCTCTAGCGATATGGGTAAACTCCACGCGAGACATCGCACGCAATCTTGCAAGAACTCGAGAAGCTCTAAACCAGTACATCACGAGTGTACGAGACGACGGTCGATTGCAAGTTGCAGATTTAGCGCCGCTACGCGCCGAGCTTCTTGAGGAAGCGTTGCTGCTCTACGACGACATTTTGAGTGACACAAAAGACGTCCAGATACTGGCAGACAAAGCAGATGTGCACGCCGAGTTGGGTCATCTTCGGAAGAAACTCGGAGCGCCCGAAGTTGCTCAACGACACTTCGAGCAGTCCATCAACCTGATTCAAGGAATCCTTTCCGAACAACTCAATCAGAAGCAACAGGAACACTACCTGCGTCAGTTGGCTTCAACCCAGATAAATCTTAGTGTGCTATTCTCCGAGCTCAAGCAATATGAGGCTTCTCTTGCCATCGCTCGCGAAGCTTCAAAATCATACGACTCTTTGACGCAGAATGATCCCAATGATACGCAATTGTGTTTTTTCAAATCCATCCTTCACCGGAACATCAGTGGCTGCCTTCAGAAATTAGGGCGCACCGAAGAAGCAATCGACGAAATTCATCGTGCGATCTCCATCAATGAAGGGCTACCTTGTGTTTTCGACTATCGATTTAGCTTGTGCACCTCTTTAAGAAGACTGGTTGGCCTGCTGCATGATGCCGACAGAATGGACGATGTGATCCCGGTCCTTGATCGAGGCGAGGGGATCTTGCAAACCTTGCTCTGGGAATCGCGACTGCCTAGATACCGAGCCGAACATGTCGAATATTTGGCCCAATATGCAGACTTCTATGCTCGAAAAAAACAAATTTCCACAGCAATTGAATACCTTGAGCGGGCCGCACAGCAGCAGTGTGCCCTGGCCGCCATGCAGCAAAGCGAAGTGCGTTATGCAAACAGGCTCACGTCGCTCTATACCGAATTAGCCAAAATGCATGACCTGATTGGTCACGACGATATCGCGGAAGAGTATCACCGCGATATTGAAAACATGAGGCAAGCCGGCGGCGCACCTAGGAGTCCCAATCAAGAACTGATCTCGGCGGCCGAATCTGGATTACAACAGATATATCTCGACATTTCCAACTTCGAGCTCGCCAAAGCGAAAGATCAACTGCAGTCGATCCTGGCAACATTGGATGGGCTTGAGCCTCATACAGAAAGTGGCGGTCAGGAGACGCAACTTCTTGCAATCGCTCACGAACGCATGGCCCGCGTGCGATTCTACAAAGGTGAATTTAGAGAAGCTCTTGAACATTGGTTAGCACTCGAGAAGACCCAGCCTTTGGATTCGCTGCCTCAATTGATTCAAGCTAGGCGACTGTGGCCCATGGCCAAATTGGGCATGACAGGCGAAGTCCTTCAGTTGGCCAGTCGACTAGTTGACGCTGTAGAGGACGAAGACGAACGACTGGCACTGAGTATCGGAAGGGCGGTCGCCAGCCTCAGCGCACCAATGACTAGTGTAGGAGGAGTATTAGAAGAGCAGGGGTATAGTCGCGCCGCTCTCAGCACTCAAGCCGAAGAGATATTTCGCAAAACGGAGCAAAGGATCGCGTATTCCTCGAACGCCATTCAGCGTTCGGTCGTCCTTGACTTCGCCGAGTACGACTGTGCTCTGGCACTATGGTATGCCAACGTGGAAAGCGAGAAGGGTAGGGCAGGAGCCTACTACCATTCCGAGAGAGCACTGTTGGGCCGAGCTGTCTCGCGTTTCCACACGCTAGAGGAAACCAATCATCGCCGAGCAGTCTGGAATCGCATCCAAGTGAATCAAGAGCTTTCCGCCATTGCCAAACTGCCTGCATTGCAAAACCTGCTCGCAGAAAACAAGTGAGGCGACTCGCACCAAACGTGCTCCGCTCCAGCAATGAACCTCACACGCAGTTGAGAATCACCCCCCCCTGCGGTCGCGTCAACTAAGTGCAACATCAGTATTTTCGGTGACTTTGTTTAGAAGGAATTCTTCCGAGTCGAGCCAACCACATGCAACTCTGTACCAATTTGGGCAATTGGAAAGGCCACCGTCGCGAAGGCTTCTGGATCGGCGAAGACCGCATAACGTGATTTTCTGTCGACGAGATCGGACCTACGTCAAGCTGTATTCGCCGGTTAAGCGGCTTATCGATAAGTTTCAACTCTGTGTCGTAACTGTGTTCATCACTAATGACGCGAACAACATTACCTTGATTCGCGCCTCGATAAGCTCGCACTGGTCAGCTTTCGCGGTCTTACATACGTAGGCAAGCTGTTGAGGATGCTGACGCTTTCCAACGAAAAGATGTCTTCTTGACGGGAGCCTGGCTAGTGATTCACGAAATTGCTACCAACGCGACTTGAGCCATAAGCCCGACAGCGCAAATGCTTTTGGTCGGCTGCGGTGGCATCAAGCAGGTCAGCTTCATCGCGAACTTCTGGACAATCGCATAATGCTCGCGGCTCACGTCAGCTTTGTTCATGTCGAAAAGTAGTCACATTTCCTTCTCAGCGGACGTCTTGTATCAGCTTGTAATCGTTTTGCAATGTCACTCAGACTCTGGTAGCCCAACGCACGGTGATCCCAAGGTGATCTCGCCGCTAGCCTACGCTGATCAAAAACAGCCTCCAACGATCATGCTATTTGGCACTGAAGATCCTGGATTGCTTCCTTCCAAGGTCAATGCAGATGTTACTCGAAAGGCTGGCAACCAGTGCCTCCTAATCAAAGATCAGCGTCACGGCTTCTTCAATAACCGCCAGAGCAAGTACTTCAAATTGACGCTTAGCGAAGTAGACAAGTTCCTGGTTTCTCTAGGCTGGTTGAATCCGAAGTCCTAGTTGGTCCACCCTGAGACTGCGACAAGTAGAGTTGCATTTGGTACTCTGAGTTAGCATCCGACGGCACTGCAGTGACTTTGTAACTTGCTTCGGTATGAAGGCGTAACTCTAGGTCGCGCGTCGTCGATGAAATGTGCAGCCCGACAATGCGACGCAAAGCAGCAGTCCCGAACTGGGCTCTGGAACGGAACTGGATTTGTACTGCGAGTTGAAGTCAAGTGATCCGTTGACGATCGAGTTGACATCGGACAGGTATGGTGAGTAGTTTAGATCGGAAATATCTGCACCATACAACGAACCGAGCCAGGTCAACGCAGACAACTCCAGCATCATTGCACCTCCATGGCCGGGATTCGAATCCGCAAATAAGGCCGGTTCCTCACCAACAAGACGGTCAACATCTGGAAGCGCGCTGTCATCAAACATGGAGCGCATTATTGATGCAGTCTTGCCGTAGTTCAGGAAAAGAATCTCAGTATCTCCGTAATGCTCACGTAGTGGAACTACAACGTCCTCGAACAGAGTTTGCCCGGAAATCTCGTTTAAGGTGTCAAAGGCACGGGTGCTGTACGACGTCCCATTGGGAACCCAGGGACTACCAATAAAGATGCTGATCTCTGGGTTATAAGACAGGGCCAAATCCACCCACTGTGCGTAATCATCGTATGTTTGGTCGGCACCAACCGTGAGACCAAAGAGATCAACGTCTCCGGAAGCCAAGAAGTTCTCGACCTCGGTTCTACTACCGTCCGCATCATTCCACAACGAACTTGGAGATCCTGAAGAACCGCCACGAAATACAAAATTCATTTCATGCTGGTCAAATCCATTTGCTTTTGCGAGTGCATCGAATCTTCCGGCAACTGGCACAAAGAAACTGTGTCCTGCAAATAGAGTCGAAGCGCCATCCCCAAACACAATGTCTGCATGCAAAGGGGAGGAGGCTGCAAACAGTGCCAACGCAAAGACTATGCTACTGGGGAACAACGTTTTCATCTTAGACCTCTGATGGACAGTCCTGTTGGAGAGTGTTTTATGGATGGACTATTGCCGCTCGTGACGCATGAAGAAGTCAAGGATCTCTTCACTGGCGTTGATATCTTGACTGACAGCACCCGCGATGCGACCGTAGGGCTTTCCTCCCGGCCATGTATGTCCTCCACCAATCACCTTGATCAGCAGAACTTCTGTATCGCCCATTCCATTTAGATGTTGCGTCGATTCCACCTGCGTTCGGTCGGTAGCGTCGACATCAGCGAATTTCTTGCTCGTGCTGCGAACATCACATCGATTGTGTTTACGAAAATAGTTGACAGTCTTCTCCGTCGAGTGGATCTTTCCGCCACGAAACCTTCTGGTGCGTCCCTCCCAAGGGACAAGCCAATCCTCTGTGCCGTTGACAAGCATTACTGAAATCGGAAGTCGTGGCTTTTTCTTGTCTAAAGCAGAGGTTAGTTGTGCATTAACTGCGGCAACCGCCGTTACCTTTTCTGAGCATTCGAAAGCCATTCGCAATGACATGAATCCTCCATTCGATTTCCCGGTAACGTACACTCGTCGCGGGTTCGCCTTGTGATTCTTGACCATTAGTTCAATGATCTTGGAAATGTATCCCACGTCGTCTTGTCCGCTGCCAACATGTACGTCGCTCCATGTGCCATCGATACCGTTGGGAAACAAAAGCAACATGCCTCGCTTATCTGCGGCCGCACTAAGTGTCCCGCCCGTGATCTCGTCGAATCCCGCTCCGCTCCCGCCTTTTCCGTGCAACGCAATGACTAGGGGTAATTGCTTGAGGCTTTCATAGTTGCTGGGGGTGACTAGACGAAATGTGCGTTCAACTCCATCGTGACGCAGTGTCTCATCGATCTGCCCGGCTTCACCGACGCTAGTTGATTGGAAAAGGCAAGGCAGAACAAGAAAGAGGAAGACTGCTGGCGTCCAACGGCACGCCGGATGATGATCAAACATTTTGGTCCCCTTCAGTTCGAGCGCAACTTCCACGATCTACAGTCAGATGCCACATATGATGTCCCACCGGGCACTACCGGAACTTCCTGTTGTGCGAGAGCGTTGCTTCTACAATCGACTTTGCTTCGGTTGACAAAGACTTGCGGTTGTTCGCATCTGGAACCGACACATAGAGGGTTTTCAGCCAGACGATCGCGCTGAGCTCAGTCATTAACTGACCTGCATGGCCCATGAAATAGTCGCGGAAGAGCGACTCGGAACCACGACCTACGGAATCCGTGATTTCGGGCAAGTTACTGCTTAGGAACTGAGATTTCATGTCCGCGGCCAGCCTTCCATAGTCAATGAAGATGAATCGGTTATCAGGGAATTCCCGACGAAGTTGTGTGACCGCTTGAAAGTTGGTTCGAGTTGCCTTTGCACTGACTTGAGAGTATTGACCAGCGTCCATTCTTGGACCACCGGCAGGCCAAGGCTGGCCAATTAGAAAAGTCGTTTTCGGATTGTATTTGGTTGCCAGTTCGACCCAGTTCCGGAGATCTTTCAGTGGGCTTTTAGACCGTGAGCTCGCGGTAGGCATACCAAACAAAGTCACTGTGCCTGATGAAAGTTTCGCCTCAATCTGTTTGCGTCGATCCTTGTCCTTCCACAAGCCACCTGGTGAACCACCGACTCCTGGCGAAAAAATAAGTTCCGCGTCGTGCTGCGCGAATTCGCCTCGCTTGGCGAGGCCATCGAATGCTCTCGCGATCGGAATGAAGAAGCTATGCCCGATGAACATGCATCTGGTCCCAGCCTCAAATTGTGGTGAGATCCGGATTGCTGATTCCGTTGATTGAACGTCTTCGGCTTCAAGTTGCTTAGGTGTGGCCTGTGCGGATCGACCTGATAGCCTTTCTTGAAGGCGTTCACGGATGGTTTGAGCTTCCGCCGAAGAGCAGACAATTCCTACGATGTGCAGATATGCAATCGCCATCGTGATCGACTTTGTTTTCATCTTCTTATTCTTCACAGCTTAATCCTCGGTTGCTATCGTGCGGAGCAAAAGTCAGAAGGGAAGTGATTCATGAATCGTGTCACCTCGTTAGTGGCCTTCGGCAGAAAACCAATCATCCGCTATAGAAGGCTCTTCGCTCTGGAAACTCAAGACCGCAGACTTTTTGCCAACCTGGCCAACAGCTAGATTCCACTGTGCCTGAACTCGAATCGGGATTCCGGTCTCGCGGCTCGCCCATAGTTCGATCGTGTCGGGTTCATCCAATCCGGCAGTAGGCTCTCGAGTAGCCAAAATCCGCTGGCATTCGATAACCGATTCATTGACAATCTCAACTCTCTCGTCATCCAGCAATTCGAGGTGATAACCTTTTGACATTCTTTGCAGCATCGACGTTACGTGAGTTAGCGGGATTTCATTGAATTCGGCCTCTTGATCCGAGCCCTTGCCAGCCGAGCGGATCCACCGACCGTGGAGCGATGGATCTGTCCCCTTAAGAACAGAGCCACGTGGAGGCACAACCCAGTACTCTCGGCCATCCTGCCCCAACCAGGTCCTTCTTCGCGGGAATAAGCCGGTAAGTCGCAATGCAAAACGATCCTTCCCCTGCACGTAAAGATCGTGCTCCCTGGTAAATGACGCACCAAATGGCGGCTGAATCTCAACCTGCAGAAGGTATTTTCGAGTGGTGATTTCGGTTGCCGCTTTTAGAGAACGCTGAACCGCAGCTAGAGCGGTCGGACCATCAGCAATCTCAATGATCGCAAAGGCGAGCAAAACCGTTAGAGCGATACCGACTGATCCCCACTGAACGAATCGCCTAGTTACCTTCGGCACGCCCGAGGCCCGCTCCACAAGCGGTTCATCTTGCTTCGGACTGCCGACGAAGGCTCGACTAAGCCCGATAGCTTCTTGCCGCAGATGTGTATCGATCTCCGCTTGAAGGAGAAACTCATCTTGCAGTAGCGCATCACTCTCCAAACGTCGCTCAAGCTCGCGTACCTGTTCTTCGGAAGCGATGCCAAGGAAATAGCGATGTATCAGTTCATTTGTCTCAATCATCAACTTGTCTCCACCGTCATCCTGCGACCAATGCAGTCACTCAACTGAAGGCGAAGCCGTCCAAGTAGCTTGTACAGTGCGTTCGCTGACTTATTTCTTTGCTTTGCAAGACCTTTTACCGAACAGGCATCCGTGTGTGGTGCAAGTAGTAGCTCCCGGTGTTCAGCTGAGAACTGATTTAGGCATAAGTGGAGCGCTTTCCCGCGTGCGGTAATTAAGTCAGCAGCTTGCTCCTCCCCACGTTCCGCCAGAGCATCAAGCAGCTCTTCACTAAAAGCGGGGCGACGCGAACGAAGCTTCTCCAACTGTCGCATACATTTGAATCGCACGATTGCTCGAGCCCAGGGTAGAAAACCATCTGAGTTTCTTAGCTGCTCCCGTTTTTGCCAGATCGTGACACTGGCCTCCTGAAGTGCCTCATCAACCAAATCCCATTCGGCGAGGAGTGCACGAGCAAAAGCGCGAAGCGCCGGTTCATGCTTCACCAAAAGCGCTACGAAGTCCTGCTCGGACAAGTCGGTTTGTGTTTTTTCAGTGTTCATACATCTCTAAATCCAGCCTACCTGAAGAACCTGCCACATAATCAGTACTTTTCCCTAGAGTGCTGATCCAACGAAGTGAACAGCCACAATTTCCCACAAGAGTCCCGTCCTGAATAGGACTCAAACGGCGACAGAGGCTTCCTAGAAACCCGGCCCCTGCCACAGGGTCGGGGAATTTGATGTTGGGGGGTCATGGCGCCGACCGTTTTCACGGTTGGGA
>JBCCEO010000212.1:0-10709 GCA_039030255.1 Planctomycetota bacterium
GAAGACGGCGGCACGAGCTTGCTTCTCTGAAAGGGATTGACTGTGAAACCGAAAATGCTCACTGAGCTGCGAACATCGATCGCCAAAACTTACACAAGCACCGGGAAAACCTAGGTAAGAATCTCGTCGACAACACGCCCATGTACGTCCGTCAGCCGAAAATCGCGTCCGGCATGACGAAAGGTCAGGCGTTCGTGGTCGAGGCCTAGCAAGTGTAGCATGGTCGCATGCAGGTCATGCGTATGCACGGCTTCAGTGTCCGTGCGAATGCCGTATTCGTCGGATTTTCCGTAAACCATCCCGCCGCGCACTCCGCCTCCAGCCATCCAGGAAGAAAAACAAAGATTGTGGTGCTCTCGACCCGCGTGATTGGCCTGCTGATGGAATGGCGTGCGACCAAATTCAGTCGTCCAAACCACGAGCGTCGAATCGAGCATTCCGCGCTGCTTGAGGTCGGTGATCAAGCCCGCTATAGGCCGGTCAATTGCCTTGGCGAGAACTTCATGATCGCCCATGTTTCCATGCGAATCCCAATTGTTGCTGGAACCGACATCGATCAACTCTAGGAATCGCACGCCGCGTTCCGCCAACCGTCGAGCCACGAGGCACTGCCAGCCAAATCCATGGGTTGCACCTCGCTCCAATCCGTAGAGGCCCAAGGTGGATTGCGATTCCTGCGAAAGGTCAAAGGCTTCGGGTGCTTCTCGCTGCATACCGAACGCCGTCTCAAAGGAGCGGATTCGTGCTTCCAATGCTTGGTCGGCAGCCCTTTGACGTAAATGCTCCCGGTTGAGTCGGCCGAGAAAGTCGAGTTCCATCGCTTGTAAAGCAGCGCCCGATCCGAGCGGACGGATATTGGGTAAGGGCTCCTTTCCAGGGGTTACATGCGTGCCTTGATGACAAGCAGGCAGAAAATCCCTCCCCCATGTTTGGGCACCAGCATAGGGAGCCGCAGGAGCCAGCACGACGAAGGAAGGCAAGTTCTGATTGACGGTCCCAAGTCCGTAACTCACCCAAGCACCTGCACTGGGACGCGCCATCTGAGCCGAACCGGTGTGAGCGGCCAACGTAGCTTTGTCGTGACCATCACTTTCACAGTGCATCGCATTTAAGATGCACAAGTCATCGACAACGGAGCCCAACCGAGGAAACAACTGGCTTACCCAAGCGCCGCTTTGTCCGTGCTGGCGAAATCTCCATCTGGGTTTGACCAAAAAACGCGCGAAGTTTCCAGACTTATTCAGCCAACGCGAGGCCGTAATCGACTTGCCATGATCTACGCTTAGTTGCGGTCGGTAATTGAAAGTATCAACGTGTGATACACCGCCCGTTGAATACAGGAAGATCACTCGCTCTGCTTTCGCAGCGTGGTGGCCTATTCGAGGTGCCAATGGATCTTCGGTGCTAGCGCACGATTGGTTGCACATGGCCGCCATTGCCAAAGCACCAAACCCACCTGAGGCTCTACTTAGGAATTGTCGTCGAGATGTGGGGGCCGGGAACATGATGGCACAAGAACTTCAATCAAGGAAAAGAAAATCGTTGCTGGTGAGTAAAACGCGAGCGAGTGCAGACCAAGCTGACTGCTCTTTTTCCTGTTCGCTCCCCTCGGCTCTTGCTTGATAATCAGCAATAAACGCGATGGAATCTTGCAAGACAGAATTCGCGGGTACTTTACCATGAGCAAGCGCAAAAGCCCAAGCAACTCTCGCGGAAGCATCTCCTGATACACCCAAGATTCTTGCGGCAAAGGATTCGGCCTGCGCATGAACAAAGGGAGAATTCATCAGGTACAAAGCCTGTGTCGGAGTCGTCGTAGGATTGCGCAGCGCCACGCTTTGATTCGGATCAGCCGCATCGAAAAGCGCCAAGTACGGATGCCGACGATTGCGTTGCACCATCAAATAAACACTGCGATGATTCGAATCATAAACCGCGTGAAAAGGATTGTGGATGGTGTATCCCCAGGTACTCACGTCCGGGAAGGGATGTTCTCCCGACGGCTCGCGCTCTAGATTCCCGCTCACGAAAAGCATCGCATCGCGGATCGATTCGGCATCCAGCTGACGCCGCGAGTAACGCCAGTGCCAGCGGTTGCTCGGATCGGATTGATGGTTCTCAATGTCGTTATCGCTGGCAAGTTGCCAGGTTCGAGAGCTCATAATGAGTTGATGCAAATGCTTGACAGACCAGCCGGATCGTATGAACTCGGAGGCAAGCCAATCGAGCAACTGAGGATGGCTTGGCCTTGCGCCTCGCGAGCCAAAATCGCTCGGGGTATCTACCAAGCCGCGGCCAAAGTGCCATTGCCAGACTCGATTGACGAAGACGCGGGCTGTAAGTGGATTGTCTGGACTTGCAATCCAATTGGCCAATTCAAGCCGCCCGCTTCCTAGCGAATTCGGCGCGACAACTTCACCGCCAAGAGCTTCCAAAAATCGGCGTTGCACTTGCTCGCCCTTGCGATGCGGCTCGCCACGAATTTGGACCTGAGCGTTCACCGGGGTGCCTTCGCTGACACCGTAGGCAACTTCATAAGCTGGTCCCGCAGCCAGCACATCGCGTTTCCGCTGGAGTTCTTCAATCCGCTGCGAGACAGAATCGAATTCCTTCTTCTGTTCCTCCGTAAGCTTGCGTGGCGCTATGGAAGCTGTTCCCGGCAAGTGAAACGCAGCTTCCTGCAAGCCGAGATTGTCGAGATCGCGCGAGCATGCGGGACCGCTGACATGCCCGAAGCCATCGCAAATAAAGCAGTCCACAACTCCATCCCAACCTAGTCCAACCGACTTGCCTGAAAACGAAGTCAAATCGTCGGAAGTGCCCACAGTACCAGAATAGGTTCTTGACTCGGTGTCGATCGCAATTTGCAGGGTACACCAAGTTCCAGGTTGAATCTTGCGAATCGTTTCCCACTTGTTGCCGTTGAAAATCGCGAACTCATTGGCCGTTGCACTGCACTGGACAGCCAGAGACTGCACGACACCGCGTCCCAAATAAAATCGAAACGCACCTTGCTCGGCTGAAGTCACGGATCGAAAGTCCACCGAAAAGTGCATCTTCTTGGCAGACTTGGCATTCAGGCCCTTCTCAAAAACATAACGCAAGCCGTCCGTGGGCAGTCCACTACCAATTCGAATGCCCAGTTTTCCTTTCGGATGAACATGATCGAAAGGGCTTTGTGCGTCGGCGCGAATCTCAATCGGCCCAGAGGACACCCAAGGAGCGCTAGGCGGTGAACCAGGCTTTTGTTTTTCGAAACCCAAGTCAACTCCGCCCGCAATCCAATTGCTGTCTAGTTGCGCCAACTGCGTTCTTCCTTTCGCTAGCTCAGCGTCGAACTCGGCGATTTTTTCGGTTCTGGCTTTCTCCTGTGCGATCGCTTGTTTGGGTGGAACCAAGGGCGGGAAGTGTGCGGGACGTTTTTGCTCTTCGCCCCCCGGGAAAGCCCACTGGGTGCTTTCGAGGATCCCGTACAAGGCATAGTAGTCTTCAGCCGAAATAGGATCGTATTTGTGGTCATGGCAGCGGGCGCAACCGAGTGTTAATCCTTGAAGCGAACGACCAATGGAATCGATCACGTCGGCAAAGTCCAGGTACTGGTAGTCGGGCGAGGCTCTGTAGCCGTAGCGTTTGCCAATCGCCAGAAAACCAGTGGCAGTAACTTGGCTTGCATAACGCTCAAGGTCATGCATTGAGTCTCTCTTGGCCAGAATATCGCCTGCAATCTGCTCTCGCACGAACTGATCGAAGGGCATGTCCTCGTTGAAAGCCCTGATGACCCAGTCGCGGTACTTGTAGGCTTCACGCACCGGATAGTCCGATCCGTCGCCCGCCGTGTCAGCGTAGCGAGACACATCCAGCCAGTGCCGCCCCCAACGCTCTCCGTAAGCCTCCGAGTCCAAAAGTCGATCGACCAAGGCTTGAAATGCCTGCGGCGAATCATCGCTTATGAAACGCTTGGACTGCTCCGGCGTCGGCGGCAAACCCGTCAAATCGAACGTCGCGCGCCGCAGTAGTGTTTCGCGATCTGCATCGTCCACTGGAGTCAGATCATGTTGCTGCAACCTGGAAAGTACAAAAGCATCGATTGGATTTCGAACCCAATCACTCTCGATCGCATCGGGTACCTCAGGCGAACGGAGTGGTTCCAGCGACCAAAATGTTCTGGCATCCTCGAGGTCCATCCTAGTGCTGGATTGGTTTTCGCCCTCTTGCCGCGGATCGAACGCTCCTTGCTTGATCCATGTACGCAATGCGGAGATTTCCGAAGCCGACAACTTCCGGTCCGGAGGCATTTGGAGATCAGGCTCCTGATACTCCACCACGTGCATGAGTAGGCTTTCCGAATCCTTTCCTGCGACGATGGCTGCACCTCGATCACCGCCACGCATCCAGGCCTCGCGCGAGTCAAGCCGCAGAGCTCCTTCCTGTTTCTTCGATCCGTGGCAATCCAAGCAGTGTTCTACCAGCAAAGGACGAATATGAGACTCGAAAAACTCCTCTTCGATTTCTGCAAAGCAAGAAGCTGCCAGCAAATTCAACGCAGACGTGAATGCAAATAGCAGAAGCGGGGTGGAGCGAGGATTCATATACGTCTCTCGCGAGGGAGCCCAGCGGGCGATCTCGGAGCATGCTTGAAATACGGGTGCGACAGTTTTTCGTTGGAGGCTACTCCACTGCCAGCATTTCTTTGATTTTGGGCAGGATGGCATTGGCCCAGATCTCATGGCCTTTTTCGCTTGGGTGAGTCGTGTCCGGCATCATCTCTTCGGAAAGAAATCCCTTTTCGTCTAAGAACTCAGGCCCAATATCCATGAAAGTCACATTAGGAATATCCTTGAGCAACTCGGGCAAGCAGGAGTTTAGTTCAATGATTTGCTTTCGGTGCGGGTGATCTAGATTGCGTCGCCTCGGGAAAACGCCGAGGACAAGTATCTCCATCTCGGGATACATTTCGTGGAGTTTATTTGCGATGGCTTGCACGCCATCAGCGGCTTGCTTGGGCTTGTCGCTTCCCCAGCAAATATTGTTCGTGCCAATCATGAGGGAAGCTGCCGCCGGCGGGTTTTTCAGCTTTGGGAGATGTTCGAGTCGCCAAAGCACGTGATTCGTTCGGTCGCCTCCGAATCCTAAGTTAAATGCATTCAGCGGAGCAAAGTGCTTGTTCCAAACGGGTTCTCCAGGTCCACCTTTGTCAAAGTTGTTGGTGATCGAGTCGCCGACCATGAGCAAGTCGATCTTCTTTTCTTTTTTCGGATCGTTGGCTGCTTCGATTTCTGCGACCTTTTCTGCATGGCGTTGAAACCACCACGAGGCTAATCGAACTTGGGCTCCCGTCGACGGGTGCTCTTTAACGGGTTCGTCGGCGTAAGTCGCAGAAAACAAAACGGATAGCGCTAAGCACAACGAGACGGCTAGGGAAGGGTGGTTCAGTCGCATACTTTTTTCGGAAGTGGGAGTTTAGCGAATCAACTTCTGTAGGACATGGATACATGATACACCGATATATAATACAGCTGTTCCGTACAAGAATCTGGCCAAGTCTGGAATGTGCGGATGAGTACTGGCGCTTTGGGAGTAATGGTGCTATTAATAGTTAAGCAGCGCGAGATGTTCGTTTCGACACCGTTCTATTCGATCATGATGTTGTTGAGTTTACATCTGGGCAATGCAGCCTTAAGCTCGTCCACAGCTTCAGCTCGAATGTTGAGACCGTGAAACCAGACCTGTCGTAACTTAGGACAATTTTTGAGCAGCAAGAACCCTTTGTCCGTGACAGCGGTTCCTTGAATCGTGAGCTCTTCAAGCTTTGCCAACTTAGCAACCTCCTTCATCACGTCGTCGGTTGCCTTGGTGTTGTGAAGATTCAGCTTCCTAAGTTCACTCATATCACCCAGGCGTTTTAAGCCCGATGCATCTGTACGGCATCCGCGCAAGTCGAGAACTTCTAGTCGCAAATTGAGCAGGGCTCCCAAGCCTTCTCCGGAAATTGCAGCTCCAGAAACCTGTAGTCGCTTAAGCGTCTTGATTTGCGAAAGGTATGTCATACCGAGGTCGGTAAAGGATTGCCCATTCAGGCTTAACGATTCCAGAGCTGGGTGTCCCTTGATTTTTCCCAAGCCGGCGTCCGTGACTTTAGTACCAACAAGATTTAGAGAGCGAAGCGTTGGTATCGTCGAGAAAAAAAGCATGGCACGATCTGTTACTCCGGAATTCATCAAGTCGATTTTCTGAAGGCTCTTGCTGCCTGCGAGTGGTTCGATGTCTTCGTCTTTTATTCCACCTCCGATGCCTCCCAGAATTAATTCTTCCAGCTTCTCGAGCTCGGCGATCTGCTGGAATCCCGCGCTGCGGACTTGAGAGTAATAAAGACTCAGCGAACGCAGATCCGGAAAGACGGCAGCATACTTCATGTGCTCGTCACCCACGCCCGACTTCCACATCTTAAAGGTATACATCTTGGTGACTGGGCTTCCTGGCAAGTCATCGTTGCATGCCAAATAGCAGCCTGGTCCGATCGACTGAACCCAACGCAGGGCTACTAGTTGTTCTTCGGTGAGCTCCAGAGTGTGAAACCAATCCGGATAGATGCCCTCGTAGGCCCCATCCCGTTGGTTCATCAACAAAGCTCGAATGAACTGTCCCTCTTCCGGGACGCCCGTATGTCCACTGGCCGATGGTACGAGCGGTGCTGATGCTTTGCGGCTGAAACAAGTGGCCCAAATCTCCTTGGCGTTCGTGATCCGTCCGTCCACGCGGATGTATCCACGTTCCTTGTTCTCTACTAGTATCTTTATCCTGTAACGATCGTATTCATTCGACTCTTCATGAACGACTTCTTTGACCGTACCCCAAACGATCAACTTCGCATCCTTCGGGTACTGCGTTTTACGTTCAGCTACGGCAGAACTGCACAGCAGCAAGACAATGACCAAACAACTCAACAATTTGTGCGTAGTCATGCTATTCCTTTGCCTAAGTCGATAGAGGTTTCGAGATGCAACAATGGCATCCCCCAATTGTATAGAATCCACCGTGCCATTGGCGAAACTTCTTACGCAGGCGCAAGCAGCTCTGTATGCATGCTGTGCGACTGGCGAAGGATCGACCTTTCATCTATTCTGTCGAATTAGGTTTTCTGAATATCAAAACGACTCGGCAAGGATCTAACACAATGCTTCTTTCTCATACCCGCCTTCTGGGCGCTTTTATTCCTCTAGTTTGCATTTTTGCGGCAGTTTCCAACGGCGATGAGGGCTGGAAAGTGCTCTCCAAGGGGAACTCACTGGAAGGCTGGAAGAAGGTCGGCGGAGGGGCGACATACTCGATCAAGGAGGGCGTCATCACCGGGAAAACTGGCGAAGGAAAGAACACGTTCTTAACAGCTGGGCCTTACGCAGATTTCGTGCTCGAGTTTGAAGTGAAATGCGATGCCGAGTTAAACTCAGGCGTTCAAATTCGCAGTCACACTTACCCTAAGGATACGCCCCAAGAATCGAAGCCGAAGCGAATTCGCGAGAAGGGCGAAGTCTATGGGTACCAATGCGAGATTACTTCGAAGACAAATGGAGCAAATGGATGTGCGGGAAACTTTTGGGACGAGGGAAGGCGAACGCGTTGGATGGATTTGGAAGTCAACTCGGAAGAGAAACAAGCTCTCTACAAACCTGAAGAATGGAATCAATACCGAGTGATCGCTCAAGGCAGTCGTATTCGTAGCTTTGTTAACGGTGTCCAAGTTGCAGACTTTGAAGATGACCGCGATGCATCAGGATTTATCGGTCTGCAGGTTCACTCGATCAAGAAGGGCACGGGGCCATTTCAAGTGGCTTGGCGCAACGTCCGCATTCGTGAACTGAGCAAAGACGAAAAAGTAGACTGAGCATTCCTTGCCCCTTGGCTGCGAATTGAGCTAGCTGTCAGTCTGTTGCAGGTCGTTGGCTACGAAAAAACTAGCTTCCGTAGCCGCGCGGACTTGTTCTAAACTTGCCCCAGGCATCAACCGCTTCAACACCATTTGGTCGTCTTTGAAATCGAAGACGGCCAAGTCGGTAATGAGTGTGTGTACGGCTTTTTTGGCGGTCAACGGCAATGTGCATTCAGGGAGCACTTTGCTATGCCCGTCCTTGCTTCGGTGCGTCATGATGATAACAAGTCGTTTTGCGCCGACGGCAAGATCCATAGCACCTCCGACACCAAGCAGTGGTTTGCCAGGCATAGACCAGTTCGCTAGGTTGCCTTCCTGGTCGACTTGCAGCCCACCCATGATGGCGACGTCCACGTGCCCGCCGCGGATGATGGCGAAGCATGTCGCGCTATCAAAGTAGCTTGCGCCGGGCAAAGTGGTCACCGGAATCTTGCCTGCGTTGACAGGGTGCTCCATTGCCCCGCCTTCGGTTGGTTCTGGACCGACACCCAGCATTCCATTTTCGCTATGCAGTACGATGTTCTGTTCAGGCCGAATCAAATCGGCAACCAAAGTCGGAATCCCTATTCCAAGGTTCACAATCTCGCCAGGGCGAATGGTGTCCAAAGCTGCTTTGGCCATCGCCATCCGCGCCTCGTCCACTTTCTTGTCACTGCTCGCGATGGAAGCTGATGTCCCTAGGCTTGCTTCGCTGATTTGGGCCTCGACCAAATAGTCAACAAAGCACCCGGGCGTGTGAATTACTTCGGGAGACAATTCACCGGCAGGAACAATTTGCTGCACTTCAGCGATGACCGTCTTGGCCGCCGTCGCCATGGCTTGATTGAAATTGTTCTCCGTCATCCGATATTGTAGGTTGCCTGCTGTGTCTGCTTTCCAGGCCCGTAAGAATGCGACATCGCCGCAAATGGGTTCTACGAATACCATGGTCAGGCCGTTGATGCGACGCGTTTCCTTGCCGTCAGCTAGGTCCGTTTCGGCAGATGTAGGCGTATAAAATCCGCCAATCCCTGCGCCGCCAGCCCGGATGGCCTCTGCGAGCGTGCCTTGCGGGATCAACTCGACTTCAATCTCGCCTGCTTGAGCCGCTTCGACCGCTTCGCGATTGCCTGTGAAGTAAGAACCAATCGCCTTTCGGATCTGTCCATTTCGCAGAAGTCGACCGCCGCCCAATCCGGCTTCGCCCATGCCGTTGCCGATATAAGTTAGATCGCGTGCTGAAGTCTCAGCCAGCGCGTGCAGCAAGTTTACTGGGCACCCCGTCATGCCAAAACCGCCGACGAGCAGTTTGTTGCCATCGGAGACACGTGTGGCAGCTTGGGCCGGAGAAATGATAGACAGCTTCTTCATTCAAAGCGTTTTTCAGCGTGTGCAGCGAAAGTTCCAGTTCGGACTGATTCAACTTCGGGGCGGTCGAAGGGGTCAGTCAAAGTAGGTTAACACGGTAGATCTTTTTCCTTAATGGCAGGACGGGGCAAAAACGGAGTTTAACTCTAGGCGGAATACCTGCATGATTCGCAAACGATTAACGCCTAAGTCAGCACCGAGAACCACGTGAAATTCACTCGCTTGCGCTCCGTGCTAATATAAGCCCGAAATTGCGTTAGTCTGAAACTTTGATTTGCCCCCTAAAGGTCACGAAATGTCACGACTTCGGCGCCGACAGTAGTGGCGTGGGTTGGCTATAATGGAACTTGGTCAACTCGACTGCCAGTAAAGCATCTTCTGGTAGTATGCCTCCCCCACGTATTCCCTCCCTTGGCACCATGAAAAGACTACTTGCATTTCTCGCCATTTGCATTTTCGCTCTGCCGCCAACTCATGCTCAGCAAACGCCTCCGGATCATGTCGCGCGCGTCAAAGCGGGGACCAAACTTTTCCAGGAGAGTGTTCGCAATACGCTCGTCGATAGCTGCCTAAAATGCCACGGCGGCGAAAAAGTTCGAGCAGGTCTTGATTTGTCGAGCCGAAAGAAATTGCTCGAAGGAGGTGACTCGGGCGACGCGGTTGATCTGAAGGACCCAGCAAGTAGTTTACTGCTGGCTGTGTTGCGGCATGAAGACGAGCCAACGATGCCCCCGGCGAGTGACAAGCTCGATGGGAAACTGGTCGACGATATCGCGCAATGGATCGAATTCGGAGCACCCTACAACAAGCCACTTATTGAGGACACCGGTGCGGGCACCAAAGCAATGGAAGTCACCGAAAGCGATCGCGATTTTTGGTCCTTTCGGCCTCTGGCCAACGTAGAGATTCCTGAGACATCCAGCAGCTGGCCCAAGACCGAAAGCGACAGATTTATCCTCGCCAGGTTAGATTCGAAAGGGCTCCAGCCCAATCCGGCTTTAAGTGATCAGGCTCGAATTCGCCGAGCATACCTGGACGTCATTGGCTTGCCACCAACCCCAAAGCAATTGGAGCGCGGAAGCAACATTTCGCATGCGGAGTTGATTGATGAGCTGCTCGAAAGTCCGCATTATGGCGAACGTTGGGCGAGGCACTGGCTGGACGCGGCCCGTTTTGCCGAGAGTCACGGTTTTGAACAAGACTACGACCGCAAGTTCGCGTACCACTTCCGCGATTTTGTAATCAAAGCCTTGAACTCGGACATGCCTTGGGACCAATTCGTCATGTGGCAGCTGGCAGGTGACGAATTGGCACCCGACGAACCACTGGCGATGATGGCTACTGGGTTCTTGGGAGCGGGCGTTTTCCCGACGCAATTGACCGAAAAAGAATTTGAAAGCGCGCGTTATGACGAATTGGATGACATGGCCGCTAC
>JBCCEO010000213.1:0-10695 GCA_039030255.1 Planctomycetota bacterium
CGACGAAATCGGTGTCGGTGGATCGGTCTTTATATTCTAAATGGAAGCCAATGCTCTGACTATGAGAATTGTCGCGTTTGAATACCCGTCCGGCAATTCATGCGATTCGAAGAAAAATTACGGAATTGTAGGGTACCACCAAGAATTAGTTCGGTAACTGTCCTACGGAACTTGCTGCCAATCGACTCACCAGCAGGCCAATTGTCGATTGGGGAAAGAAACGGCCCGTTCAACCGGCGCAAAAGAAAAAAGTGCTTGCTAATCCATGTCCTCTTTGTGCTCCAATCGTTTTCGATTGTAGGCGTGAATCATTTCTCTGTGTCTCAGCACACCGAGTACTTCCTGTGGGTCTGACGTCGAGACGACAGGTAGTTCATCCAGATTGGCGGAGATGAATTGCTTGAGTGCGGTGTTGAGGTCGTCTGCGGGTGAAACAGTAGTAACCTTCGTGCTCATGACATCACCGGCATTCGCAATTTCCCAAATCGTGTCGTCATGCAAATAAGAACGAACGTCCTCGGATGAGAAAATGCCGATCATCTTATTATCGCTATCCACGACCGGAAAATAACGCTGCGAAGTTTTGTCAAATAAATGCACTATGTCGTTCAGGCTCGCTCCTTCGTGAACCAGTTGCAATTGCTCGCCATCTTCTTTGTGCTGGTAAACATCGCCGACGGACATCCCTTCCAGGACGTCAATAATAAAGTCGCCACGATGTGCCGGAGAATCAAGTCGGTTATCTACTTGCTTTTCATACAAGGTCCATTTGCGCATGAGCAAGAAGCAGAGTGTCGAGACCCACATGGCAGGTAGCAGCAGGCGATAGCTCCCAGTCATTTCGGTGACCATCAGAATTGTTGAGAATGGAGCTCGCGCGCAACCTGCAAAAAAGCCTGCCATTCCGACGACGGCAAAGGTTCCAGGCTGAGTGACTACCTGCGGCCAAACGGCACTCATCCACTTGCCAACTGCTCCGCCCATACAGCCGCCAATGACCATCGAGGGCCCAAATACTCCGCCAGATCCTCCCGATGCAATCGTCAGTGATGTTGTCACAATCTTCAACAAGCCGACTATCAATAAAGTTGAGATTGCGATTTCGCCCAGGTCAGAAAATGACAGCTGGAGCATGCCATAACCGCCGCCAAGCACTGCCAGCGTGTTTTCGTTTTTGTCGCAAGCGTAGTACACCGCAAGTCCGACAACGCCAGCTAGCAAAGCTCCTATTGCGGCTTTTAAGAAGATCGGCAGTTTGATGCGATCGATAATCGCGTGCGTCCAACTAAAGGTCTTGATGTAGAGCACGCCAGCCAGGACGAGCACGATGGCTAGTACGGCGTAGGGAATGAGCTCCAGCGGGGAGTTGAATCCGAATTGCAGTTCGTCGCCAAACAGTGGCATGAAGCGATACTCGGGAGGCAGCGAAAAACAAAACACCGAGTAGGCTACTGTCGAAGCAACCGCAGCCGGCATGATCACGTCGGATTCAAGCTCGGCGTCACGATACAGAATCTCGCCCGCGAATAGGGCACCTGCCAAAGGTGCGCGGAAGATGGCTCCAACGCCTGCCCCCATACCCGCGGCCAACAGAATTCGACGATCTCGAGGCTTGAGCTTGAGCGCACTGGCAAGGCAAGATCCTACGCCAGCGCCGATCTGCGCAATGGGCCCGTCTCGACCGTCCGATCCGCCGGTACCAAGTGTGATTGCAGAAGCAATGGTCTTGACGATAGGAGTTCGAAGTGAGATTTCACCGCGCTTATTGTGGAAAGCGTCGATCGCTGCGTCGGTCCCATGTCCAGAAGCTTCCGGCGCAAACTGCCAAGCAAGCCAGCCCGCAGCAAGTCCTCCAAATGTAAGCAGCAGGAGCAGACGCCAAGGACTCAATTCCCCATGAGCTTCTGGGAATGGCGTGTAGTCCGCTGCCGGTTCGTGCACGGGAAAGCCGGCGGTCAAGCCAAGTCCCAAGTACTGGCAGAGCTGAACCACAGTCTGGAACGCGATGGCTCCAAGTCCTGCTGCAACTCCTATCAGCGCAGAGAGGAGAAGCCACTTACCAGCGGTGGGCATCTCCAACTCACGGACAAACGAAAGGACTTTGTGATTCACTAGGACTCAGGGCCAGGCTGCAGCGATGTTGCTGCGGAATGCGACCGAAGCAATTGTGGCCGAACAAAGCGGTCACCGAAGAACGAACAAGCGCGAGATTGGGGAATGGGATCGCGCCAAGAGCTTTGAATTCCAATTCTAGTGGGAATCAAATCTATGCATAGGTTCAGTTCGGCGAATCCTGCAATCGAAGTGATTGTCCAAAGAGTGGTGAACTTTCAATGCCGGCTAAGCACCGCAGCTGGCTACCGCGGACCGCATATTTTCCATGCTTTCGGAGCAGATCGTCTCAATGCCCGGAGCGTAATCGAAGACTTCCACGCTGACCCAGCCTTGATAGTCAATTTCTTTCAGTGCACCGAAAATTGGTTCGAAGGGCACTTCGCCCATTCCAGGTCCAAGCAAGTTGGGATCATTGGCGTGGAAGTGGACCATATGCTTGGCGTTGGCTCGAATCACATCCGCTATCGGCTCGGGCTCGGAACTCATGGCTTTCACGTCAAGGTGCAATTGAACGTTTTTAGATGCCAGCTTTTCAATGACGGCGACCGCCTGACGAGCCTCGTTCCAGTAATTTCCTTCGCCCGGCCCCAGGGGTTCGAGAGCAAGCGTGACATCGTGCTCCTCTAGAACTGGGATGACCTGCTCTAGAACCGAGATCGTATTGTTGTCTGCTTGCTCATGCGTCATGGAGTCCGGAAAGTTGCGTTGGTGGGGCGAGCCAAGAACCATGATCGAGCCACCCAAGTCGCGGCAGAGTCTGGCAAGGTCGCCCAGGTAGACCGCTGTTCGCTCGCGCACTTCACCATCATCGGTCGTCAAATAAAAGCCATCCGTCTTAGCCAATAACCAATGCAGTCCAACGACTTGCGTGTCTGCATCTTGAATGGTCTTGGCCAACTCTGCACGTTTGGCCGCTGGCAACTCAGTCGGCGCATCGCCCATCGTAAAGGGAGCGATTTCCCAACCGGTGTAGCCAAGCTGTCGGGAAAGTTCAAGAGCTTTTTCCCATGGCCAATCTTGGAAGAGTTCATTGCAAATTGCATATCGCATTGCAGGATCCATGCATTAAGTTCAAACGGAAAACACTAGGGTAACAGGCATCGAGGCGAATTAGACTTCCATCAGGTTTTCGGCAGGTGCTTCATCGGCTAACCAAACGCGGCTGTTGAGCAACGGATTGCTCTGCTGAACAATTGCCGATTTCAACGCATAATTGTCGGCGAAGTCGTTTTCGTTCTTCAGCACCAGAAGCTGGTCGGCCTCAAATTTCTGCCAGCTTGGATTGTCCAGGATAGCTGTGAGATGTTCGCGAAGATTCTCCGCTTCCCCTGCATAAACTGCTACGTCCTCGCGCCGAATCAAGAAAACTCCTGCGGCCTCGTAATCGGACGAAGAAGCTATTTCAGAAGGTTTGATGTTGATGAGTGATTCTGTCGAGAAATCTGCGTACTTCTTGTCGGCAGCCGAACGAGCTTCTTTGGCCATCTTGCGCATGGCGAGCGCGGCTCGGCGGAATTGAAGCGAGTTGATTTTTTGATCTTGGGGGCCAAACTGCTCAGCGATTTGGTCGAAGTACTCGGCCGAGTTGGGACAGCAGAGGACTTCGTCAATGGAAGGAGGCGGCAGGAAATCAGATCCGAACTCGTCGGTGACCAAACGCCAAGCAACTTCGCTGGCATAGACATATCGATTCAGTTCACTGGCCAAGATACGTTCCGGGCGTTTGCTCGAGCGCGGCAATTTGCCCGACTTGCGAAGCTTCAGCAACAAGCGATTCCAGATGACCGCACTTCCGCCGATTCCACGCTTCAGGCACTGACGAATAAACTGCTTGTTCAATTTTTTGTCGCAAAGCAGGTAGTCGGCCGGATAGCCCTCTCCGGCCTGTTGGTAGGATTCGACGACAGCTTGAATCGTATCGTCATCAAATTCCTTCGACTTGCGGCGTTTGCCTTTGGCGGTTGCCGGAGCGCTTTCAATGGGATCATCGGGTCCGTCAATCGGATCACCGGGTTCCGTTTGCTTCAATCGATTTGTGATGTGTTTGACGTATTCTTTGGAAAGTTCGAATCCCATGAAATTGCGATTGAGTTTCTTGGCGACGCAGAGTGTTGTTCCGCTGCCGCCGAAGGGGTCGAGTACTAAATCGTAGGGGTTGCTCGACGTTCGAATAATTCGGGCGAGAAGTTGCTCTGGCATTTGGCAACCATGAAAGCCTTCGCGCTCGCTGAAAGTTCCCGCGACTCTCGAAAAGAACCACGTGTCATGATTGGGGCGAAATGCGTTGGGTGCATCTTGCGGGCGAGTGATCCAAGTGTTGTCAGGAAGCCGACCGCTAGGATTGGCACGCAAGTCGGCGTAGACCAGTTGCCGAGCTGACTTAACACGGACGTTTGGATTGGGCCGCACAAAAGTAAACTTCTTGGGGTCTTTGATAAAGTGAAAAAGGTGGGTGTGGGAGCGACTAAAGCCATTCGCACAGTTGACGCCGAAGGTGTAGTACCAAATCACCCAACTGCGACAGATGAAGCCGGCTTTTTGCGATGCAATTTTCAGTTCTGCCGCGTACTCATCGCCAATGGCTAACCAAAACGTGCCATCGTGCTTCAGCGCGTGGTAAACGCCTTGAATCCACTTGTCGCTCCAATCGAGGTAGTCGTTGGCGGATTGTGCGTCGTTGTAGACGTCGTAGTCGTAACCAATATTGAACGGGGGGTCGGCAAATACCAAGTCCACTGAGCCAGCTTCTAGCTTGGCTAACTGTGCGATGCAGTCACCTTGATGAATTTTGTTCTTCTGGAGCGGCACTCGAAATTTCCTGGGGTCCATTGCAATTTGTACCAGTTTAGCGCTACCCATATTGCTTGTCGACAGGATGCCCTTGGACGGGCTTGTGCCATTTTTAACCTCGGGTGGATTCGCTAGGATGATGCGCTATCGCCCAATGCTACTCGACACAATTTCCTCCCTGAGACCGAACATGAAATTGATTTCCTGGAATGTAAACGGCATACGCGCGTGTCTGAAGAAAGGGTTCCGCGAGTTTGTCGAAGCAGAAAAGCCTGAGATTCTTTGCTTGCAGGAAACGAAAGCCGAGCCCGATCAAGTCGACTTGGGTTGGGTTGAGGAATTGGGTTACCACCACAGTTGGAACTGCGCCCAAAAGAAAGGCTATAGTGGGACGACGATTTGGAGTTTGATAGAACCAAAGAAAGTCAAACTTGGGATTGGCGTTGAGGAACACGACCGAGAAGGGCGTGTGGTCACCGCAACTTTCGAAGACTTTCATTTGGTAACTGTCTACACGCCCAACGCGCAGCGAGCCTTGGCCAGGCTTGATTACCGACAGGCCTGGGACGAGGCGTTCTTGGAATACGTGAAGAAGTTGAACAAGCGCAAGCCCGTTATTTTTTGTGGTGACCTGAATTGTGCTCACAGGGAAATCGACTTGGCGAACCCTAAGGCAAATCGCAAGAACGCCGGATTTTCCGATGCGGAACGAGCTGGTGTCGATGCCATGGTCGATGCTGGATTTCTGGATTCCTTTCGCGAGTTTGATTCGAGTCCCGACAAGTACAGTTGGTGGACAATGCGAACCAACGCACGCGAGAAGAACATTGGTTGGCGTTTAGATTATTTCTGGGTATCCAAACGATTGCGACCTAGGCTGGCCGATGCCAAAATTCGCGATGATGTCTTTGGTTCCGATCACTGCCCTGTCGAGTTGACGCTTCAAGACACTTAATGTTTTTCATGCAGCGTTTGCGGAGGCATTTTGATCGCGCTATTCGTTTTCGTGCGCTACGTTTGAGAATTTGCGCGAATTTGTGGACTTGGATAAGTGAAGTCCGCTTCGATTCTTTTTCGATCATCGTAAAATCTCGATTGCTGCCCTTGAGGCACCGCAGCTTTCCAACTCAATTCCAAGTTTTACTCTTTTTCGTTTTTTAAGTCGGAATGAACGACGAGATTCTTCAGCAAGTTCAAATTGCCTATGGCGTGGAGAATTGGTCTGCTGGCTACTTTGATGTCAACCAGTCTGGACACTTGACGGTGCACCCTTGTCAGGGTGACCCCCGCTGTGCTGATTTGAAGCACATCATCGACGATCTTCTCGGCAAGGGCCAAGTTCGTTTACCGTTGATGTTACGCTTCCCGCAGATCCTGAATAGTCAGCTACAAGTGCTTTGCAATGCGTACCGGAGTGCGATTGTTGAGTTCGAGTTTCAGGGCAAGCATCTTCCACTTTTCCCGATGAAAGTGAATCCGCGGCGCGAGGTCGTAGAGACTTTTCTGAAAGACAAGAGCTCGGGCCCAGTCGGACTCGAGTGCGGAAGCAAGTCAGAATTGTTTGCTGCCGTTGGTCTGCAGCAGCATCCCGAATCACTGCTGCTGTGCAACGGATTCAAAGATGAATCCTTTTTACAGGCGGCTTTGCTGGCTGTTCAAGCTGGCAAACAAGTTGTCGTTGTCGTGGAGAAACTCAGTGAACTTCGGATCGTATTGCGCAAGTATCAGGAAACTGGCGTTGCTCCCTTGATTGGTTTGCGAGCCAAACTCTATTCGCGAGGCTCTGGTAAATGGGCGTCCAGCGGCGGGGATTCCGCTAAGTTTGGACTGACGACCTCGGAGATCCTTGAGTGCTTGCGCATGCTGAGTGATGCCAAGTTGGAAGCCAATCTCAAAGTCTTGCACTTTCACATTGGTTCGCAGATCACGGATATCAAAAGAGTCAAGAACGCGATGAAGGAAGCGGCTCGCGTCTTTTGCAAAATGAACCAAATCGATGGTTGCGAGGTGCAACATGTTGATATCGGCGGTGGCCTGGGAGTCGACTACGATGGCTCCAGAACACGATTCGATTCCAGCGTTAACTACTCGGCGCAGGAATTCGCCAACGATGTTGTCTACACCTTCAAGAGCATTTGTGACGAGGAAGGGGTTCCGCATCCGAATTTGGCGACCGAAAGTGGGCGATTCATGACAGCCTACCATTCAATCTTTGTCACCTGTATTCGCGATGAGATTGAGACTTTTGCTGATGACCAGCCAGAGGTCACCATTGATGATGATGATCCGCACGTGATTTCCGAGCTGAAAGATCTTTGCGATACTGTCAACGGAAAAAACTATGCCGAGTACTACCACGATGCCTTGGAGATGCGTGATGACTTGCAAATCCAATTCAACTTGGGGCTCGTCAGTCTTGAAGATCGCGCGAAAGGCGACGTGCTGTTTTGGGAGATCTGTGCCCAAGTACTGAAAGAGGCTGAGTTCGATGGATTTTCAGACGAGGAGTTCGGGCAACTCAAGCGTAATTTGGCGCAGAAATACCTCTGTAACTTCTCGCTGTTTCGCTCAGCACCGGACAGTTGGGCCATCCGTCAACTGTTTCCGATCGTTCCCATTCATCGCCTGAATGAACGGCCGTCCGATTTTGCAACTCTAGTAGATGTAACCTGCGATAGCGACGGCAAGATTGATCGATTCGTGGACCTCAAGGACGTCAAACAAACTTTGGAGCTTCACGACTGGGATCCCGCTGAGCCCTACTATCTCGGCATATTCTTGGTAGGTGCCTACCAGGAAGTGATGGGCAACCACCACAATCTGTTTGGGCATCCCAACGAGGCTCATCTCATTGTGGATCCCGAAGGTGGACTCGAAGTGAAGAAGATTGTTTCTGGCAGCTCAATTGACGACATGATGCAGTTTGCCAACTACGATCGCGATCAGCTTGTCGCCGGCTTTCGCAAACAAGTGCAAAGTCAGGTTGAAGCGGGCAAGGTCCGGAAGGAAGTCGCCGATGAGCTGATTCAAGATTACGAGCGCTTCGCCAAGCGGAGTACATATCTAGAGAACGAGTGATCTTCGCGCGGCCCAGGGAAGTTTTTCAGATTTTGCCCGATTGGTGACCGAAAAACGCGCGAATTGCCATTTCTATAGTAGAGCGACACTGTGCTCGCAATTTTGCGGGAATCTCAAGCTAATCCGAAACGTTTTCGCACCTGTTTACGCTTGAAGAGTTGAGGGGCAACCAAAAAAGGGCCACTGACAGTACCGCGTAGGGCGGAAAGACCCGTGAATTCGACGATTTTCGAGGCCTGGTAGATACTTTGGGGAATATGGCGATGAAGAAGAAGCGGATGTATTTGATGGAGGCAGTAGGGCCATTTGCGGTGACGAGTGCATCTGCAGTTGGCAGAATCCGGATAAACGAGCAAACAAATCACTACGCCGATGCACAGTGGCAGACTTGGTTCGTTTTGTGGCGATTTGCGGTGAGATTACCGTCAACCGGAATCGGATGGCGATCGGTCGCTTGATTTCCCTGGTCGATTTTTCAATCGGATAACTGCTTTGCATTCTGGCGTTCGCCCGCCAATGCTTTGAGGTGATTTATTCTGCTAGGCGGATTTGATCGTTCATTAGTTGCCGGACTTCTTGACTCGCCTGCTTCCAGTTTTCTTCTAAACCAAGTTTCACGATTCCCAGCAACCATTCGGATTCTTGAGCACTCACAGCTCCCTGCTCCAAGTCGCTGTTGACCATCTCAGATATCTTAGCCAGCCGATCCTTATCTTTCTGATTGCAGGCCATGAACAAGGCTTTGGAGTAGGCGTACCCTTGGGGACCAACTTCACCGTAACCTCGATCAAGAAAAAAATAAGCGCCTCCTGCCAACAAGAGCAGTGCGAGCAGACTGGCTAAGATTTTTTGTTTGTCCATGAACGAATTCAATTCTAAATGAGGATTGGGTTAGCTTTGATATTGGTTAAACTGCAGTTGAAAATGTGACTCAAGAAGAATTCGAATTGAACTCGAGGACTAAAAGTCTTCGTGGCTGACGACTTCTCCTTCGCCCATACTGGATAGTTCGGCCCAAATGAAAAGGTCGACGGTTTCAGCGACAAAACGAACACTGCCATCGCCAAAGCAAACTTGACCCCCGCCCTGATGTTCGGAGTACATTTGGCCGACGTGATACGTTGGGAAGTTGATCGGGTGAATGATGGGAGAGCCGGTGATATCAAGTTCGCCACCTGATGGTCCTGCGTGCACGAGTGTTAGTGTCGCAGCCGCATCAGGTCCATTTTCTGGTGTCAGGAAGCGCGGGTGCGTGAAGCCACCCGGTACAACTCCAACCCAAGTTTTCTCACTAAGTTTCGACGAATGTTCACCCAGAAAAATTGTGTTCGTCGTTCCATCGGTGACGTCACGAAATCGGACCTTTGAATTGCGATAAAAGGGTCCGTCGGCAACCCTGGATGCATCGCCGTCAATCCGCACAGTTCTTGTGTCACCGGTATAGATGTTGCTGAAGACAATGCCTGAAGTGGAAGAACCACATTCGCCCCAGCAAGATTCTTGGCCGTGGCTGGCTACATAATTGCTTCGTCCAAGCGTGATGATTCGCCCGCCGATTTGTAGCGTATTGCCCGATTCATCCAACAGGTCAAAAGCTTCTTGCTCGCCGCTCGCTGAGGGGCACTGGAAAACAGAAAGTTGCGTGCGAACTAAATTTTCGTTAGCGGGGTGCCACAGGGGCAATTCATAGTTCAGGCTGCTGGAAATCGTACTTTGCTCGATTTGAGGCAGGATGAGTGCACCCCAACCCCAGCCTGGTGCAGCGTCCCAAGTTACTGGGTCCAGGCTGGCCCATGCCGGAGCATTTCCCGTGCTGGTTGCGTAGCTAATGTAGCCAGATGGGAATACTCGGTGAGCCGACTCGTAGTTGTGAATGGCCAGTCCAAGCTGCTTGAGATTGTTGCTGCACTGCATGCGACGGGCGGCTTCCCGCGCCGATTGCACGGCTGGAAGCAAGAGTCCTACAAGGATTCCAATGATGGCGATTACCACTAGTAATTCTACGAGGGTAAACGCTTGTCGTTTCGAGTGTTTCATGAATTGATTCGCTTAGGGGCGATCGCGCAAGATAAAGGGATAGCTAAGAGGTTTATTCGCACCGCGTTTGATGGATCTTGGCACATCATCATTGTGTCGGCCGATGAAATCCAAAAGTTTAGCCTGTGCTACACTTTTTCAGATTGTAGCATTGGCTACAATTTAGTAAAGCCACATTTGAGAAATGATCTCACGAACTCTTCAAGACTTGCCGGGAGCTGTAGCCAAGCGGTATGATGCCAAGGCTCGGGACGCAATGCCTTCGGTCGTGTGACTCGTGAAAACCCCGTTCCTATCCAATCGATGTTTGGGAGTAGAAGACACCCTTGAACGCGTCTAACGCATCTCGGACACACTCAAGAATCCGCTCGGATCACGCAACCGAGTTGGCCGAAGACTATGTGGAAGCGATCGCTGAGATCGAAGAAGCAAAGGGAAACTGCCGTGCTGTCGACCTGGCGAAGCATTTCGGTGTCAGCCATGTAACGGTGAATAAGACGATTGGGCGATTGGTGCGAGATGGCTACGCGGAAAGCCAACCTTACGGTCCAGTCACGTTGACGAGCAAAGGAATCAAAGTTGCCAAAGCAGCAAAGGCTCGGCACGGAATCGTCTTCAATTTCTTAGTTTCCTTGGGTGTCAGCCAGAAGACTGCACAGGTGGATTCTGAGGGCA
>JBCCEO010000214.1:0-10694 GCA_039030255.1 Planctomycetota bacterium
ATGTAACGCTGAATGGCATTCAAGAGCTCATGAAGCAGACAGAGTTATACGGCCTACGAATTGCGGGCATCGAATTCCCGAAAGGCGAAATTCCAGACTGTTTGTTCGACTCGTTGTCCGAACTCGATATCAGCAACTGTGGTGTTTCATATACGGAACTGAAAAAGCACTGGAGTGAGCTCCCCAACAGGCTGGGCATCGGCGGCATGAACTTGAATGACGACCAGCTTACGCAATTACTTTTTGATTCAGCGAAGGATCAGTTGGACCTACACAATAACAATCTTGATGGCAGCTTTCTGGCGAAATCTAGAGTTCCAATAAGGAATATCAATCTCTCCATGAATCCCTTGGTCGACAATAGTTTCAAGGAAGCAGCGAACGCATCACTCGACGTGTACTATCTGACACTCGGGCAAAACCCCAAGCTTACCTCCAAAGGCCTGGATGACTTGCTTGTAATGGGCGTGCAATACTTGGAGCTTGGCCCCGGATGTTTTACCGAAAAGCAACTTAGCGCCGCACAGCTTCAAATTTCAGAGCTAATTCTGCGCGGAAAAGAGTTTACCGGGGCGGAACTTGATTTGACTGCGGCGTCTTTGTATGAGCTGGACTTGAGCCACACTGGTGTGACGTCCGAAAGCTTCAATAAACTTAAGGGTAGGCTGGGCCCCGTTTCTGTCTTGGTTTTGAAGGGGACAGCCATCGATGATGATGCATTGCCTATGCTTGTCGGAATGGGTGTATTCCGTTTGGACTTAAGCAATACACAGGTAACCGCAGCTGGACTTCGCCAGTTTCAATCCGAGATGAACGGGACACTCATAATCACACCGGGGCAGTTTTCGACTGAAGAATTGTCAGAGCTACGTCGAACTCCGAATATCCAGCTTGGCTCTGACGAGGGCGGATGGTTCTGATAGGCCGGATCACTGACGTTCTCACAAACAAAGGTTCGAGTCCATAGAGGTTCGGTCCAGTCGCCACACGACGCTTGGCCCACTAGGCTGTTGCCTTGCTTCTGCTAATGTCCCATCATTCTTCGGTTATAATCTCCGGTCCCCCAAATCCCCAAAGAATCCCTCGCCTTGGAGAATCTTCCCATGCGGCCCATCCTACAAGCCATCGGTCTGGTCAGCTTCGTCAGCCTTGTTTTGACCGCTTCCAACAATTCGAATGCTGAAGATTGGAGTCGTTTCCGTGGTCCCAATGGCCAAGGTGTTTCGACGGATTCGAAAGTTCCGCAGACGTGGTCTGCGACCGAGGATGCCCAAGAAAATATAGCCTGGAAAACGAAACTAACTCTAGGCGGGTGGTCTTCGCCCATCATCGTCGGCGACTCGGTGTTTCTTACTGGTACAAAGGAAGATGGAGTTTCCTGTCGCGTTCTGCGAATCAATCGCAAGGACGGTTCGGTACTTTGGGACAAGGAAGTTCATCGTCAGAAAACGACCAAAATGCGGCGCCAAAACAGCTATGCGACTCCGACACCAGTTTCCGACGGTACGCAGGTGTACGCCGTGTTTTTTGACGGTACCGCGCTTGCTGTCGACATGCAAGGAAGCGTCCAGTGGAAGAATTCGGACTTCAAATTCTATAGCCTACACGGACTTGGCGCATCGCCTTTGCTGGCCGACGGAATGCTCGTCATGCCATTTGATGGATCTAGTCGCGATAACGACACTTTGGGCTGGAAAGAGCCCTGGGATCAGGCGGCAGTTGTTGCTTGGGACTGCAGCACAGGCAAAGTGCGTTGGACCGGACGACGTGAGAGTTCACGCGTTGGCCACGTCACTCCCATCTTGGTCAATGATGGGAAGCAACTCATATCAGCTGGTGGTGATCGAGTGCAAGGATTTGATATTGCGACAGGTGAGCGTATTTGGTCAATCTACAGCAAAGGTGAGGGAGTCACACCATCGCCAGTTGTCGGTGAAGGACTGATCTTTACATCTTCCGGTTTCGAAGAGCCTACAATTCGGGCAATTCGTATCGGCGGAAAAGGTGACATCACCAAATCCCACATTGCTTGGGAGCAAAAACGCGGCGTCCCCGCGTTACCTTCCTTCCTGTTCGTCGCTCCGCATTTGTACTCCATTACACGCGACAATATCCTCTACTGTTTCACTGCCGAAACGGGAGAAATCGTTTGGCAAGAACGGCTGCAAGGAACCTATTCTGCCTCTCCCCTACTCGCCGCCAATCGGATTTACATAACGTCCGAAGAAGGCATCACAACCGTGCTCAAGCCAGGCACGAAGTATCAAGAGCTTGCGAAGAATGAAGTCAACGGGATCTGCAAGGCTTCGTTGGCTGTAGCAGACGGGCAAATCATTATGCGCTCTAGCGACTACCTGTATTGCATCGGCGAGTAGATTGATTTCCAGTTATTATTCGTGGCTAAGTGTTTGCACTGGTAAGCCAGTCAATAGAAACAACAGACTGGCGCAATGCGGCAGATTTTGTGCGGCGGCGGTGTAAGGTAGAGGCCTCACTTCTTCACGACATCTTGACGATTCCCGCTTAGGGAATAATTCGCGCCAAGGCCGAAAATCTCGCGACATCCGCTACAAACGGAGCGTGCTATAAGGTCTTCTTAGACCAAGCGGGCAAGGCACTTAGGGAATCGTTGTTGAATGGTCGGAAGCGTTGCTCTTGTCCTGTGGCTTCGTCAAACAGGAGCATGACGTGATCCCCCAGTCTCGAAGCGGCTATCGAATCAACTAAGTTGGTCGAATCATTGGCACTCATCTGCATTAGCATACGAATCTCTATTTCCCGCAAGCTGTTGCGAGACAACCAGCGATTCACAGTGCTGTAGCTTTCGGCCCAAATCATACAATGCACTCCAACGCTTGGGCCATCCCGAAGGATTTCTTCCAATTGCTTGTCGGGCGTCGCCTCAGATTCACCAAAGCTGGCGAAATCATCTTCCCTCCGCAGCGAACGCAGGCGACCGATTTGTATCAAGGAAAGCAGCACAGGTGTCTGATCTGCGTCGTCATCGCCTTCCGTTCGATCCTGGACAATCTTATGCACCTCACCGATGATTGCGTCCGTATCCCGCATGTCGGCAGCTTTGAGTTCACAGTCGAGATCAGCCCAACTTTTTGGCAGAGATAGAGCGCGAGAATCCGTCGGCTTGGCTCCTTGGATAGCGTAAACTTTTGCCGATGTTCCAGACGACCGTACGAAGGAAGCGACTGCAGCGTTCTGCACGGCGGAGGCTTGTGGATCTTCCCCGCCTACGATCAAAACATTACGACCAGATTGTCGAGTGAGTGGATAAACGACGGCTGGATTGATCGCGACACTTTCGCCAGCGACGCCCCAAATTGCATCAGGATTGACTTCTTTGCACGCTTGCTCGATGGCCATGTCGGCATTCACGTCCGTCCAAGTCGCAGCACGATTGCCATCATAAATGACCGTTCGTCCGAGTAAATTCGTAGAAGCATCATCGTTGCGGTAGCCTTGCGCCTGCTCCTGGAACCACTTGACCTGATGCTCCTTGGGCAGCCAACCGATCTGCATGGGCTGATTTCCTTCAATCCGCCCTCCCGCATCGTTATAGACAGCTTGACCTGGATGTTTAAGCCTAGACGCCGCCGGATTATCCTCAGCAAAAATGATCTGTGCGTCGGAAGCATCGCATTGCAAAGCGATACGCACGGCCATCTGCCCCAAGGTGGTGCGTGGTAAGGAATAGCTACCAGCCAGCGTTTGACTACTCAGGATGGCATGAACGCCAAAGGATCGACCTTGTCTCACGATTCGATCCAGGATGAGACTAGCGGCGCCGGAAAGCTTATCGTCCTCGACGAAAATCTCCTGGAATTCGTCGACGACCACCATCATCCGCGGCAACATGTCGTCGGGGTGCAGCGCATTCCAGCTGGCGATATCTTGCACGCTGGCGGCTCGGAACATTTCGCCGCGTCGTTGCAAGCAACCGTCAACGTACTCTAGCGCGCTGAGACCAAACTCACGATGGCTTTCGATTCCAATGATGTCCGCATGGGGTACTTCTGTGTCCGAGTAAACTTGGAACTCTACCCCCTTCTTGAAATCGAGCAGCACTAATCGCAAAGCCTCAGGCGAATACTTCATCATGGCGCTGGTGATCAATGCATGTAGCAAGCTCGATTTACCGGAACCAGTTTTACCGGCAATGATGGCGTGTTGAGCCGTGCCGATACCGAGTTTCAAACAGTGCGTGCGGCCAACTCCGCTCTGACCAATCGGGATCTCGAGACTTGAAGAACTGTCGGCTTGCCATCTTTCGCCTTGTGCTGGCACCATCCGTTCAAGTGGAACTTCAACACGATTGGAAAGCAGAGAACGGCGGCCAATTTCCTTTACAACGGTTTGAGCCAACTCATCGTCTGGAGCCTCGGGCGATTCAATGAAGAGTTCTGGCCCTTTCTCGCTCTTGACCGAAAAACGTTCACCCCCAACATGATTAACATGCAGGCCTTTTCGGTTGACCGTTGACTCTTGATCGGAGTAGGGCCAAGATTCATCGGGATCTACGATGAGAATGGGAATGATTCCACATCGTGCACCCGAGTCAAGCAGGCTCTTGAGGCTTTTCCAGCTATGGTCATCCATTCCATTTGGCATGCTGGACCAAACCAGAATTCGAAAGGGTTCTGCTAAAGCTCCTGCATCGGCATTGTACTGCACGATGTTTTGGTACTCGTTGCGCAACGACTGCTGAATGAAATCTTCCGCTGCCAAAGCCAGGGTTTGCATCTGCTTGCCGATATGCGCCGGCTGCGTCCAGACACGATGCGAGACAAGCTGTGCGTCGAAGTCGCCCAAGTGCATAAGCCAGCCAAAATCCTGCCCCAAACCAGGTGGGTCGACCACGCAGACTTGCGTTCGACCGGCGGGCAGAGTCGTCAGCGCACGCATTAGGACATTGCGCACAAGTCGCTGAACGGCTGGGTTCGAGGCTTTGCCGTGGACTACTAAGTAATCGTCTTGCAGTGGTGAAAAAATGACTGGGGCTTCGAGCTTTGTCTTGTCAATTTTCAGCTTATCTACAGCTGGCAAAACATCTTTTACGATAAGGTTGCCGAGAGGAATCTGAGGAACCAGCAGGCCTTCGGGCCAATTTTCTTGGGGATCGGAAAAGGATTTCCAACTCGGGAAATGATTTGTGCTCCATTCTCGGCTACGCGTAAGAGATTGCACGGCTTTTTCAGTTGCAACACGCAATCGATGAGCGCCGCCTTGATCGATCTCGTAGATTCGATTCTTCAGAGCCTGCGTACTGCTCTCATGCTCCTGCAGATTCTTTTCAATCAAATACTGCTTGTCCATTCTTTCAGATTCAACGCGCTGCTCAAAATCCGAATTTGTTCTGGCGAGATTGTCTGTCAGCATTCTTTGGGCGGCATACTTGGACTCGCGCGCTTTTTTGCGGAGTTCCGTTAACACCTGCTGAAGCTCGGTTTGCGTCTCCTCGACTTGATCGTCACGCCACTTCTGTGTCTTCTTGTATTTCTTGTCGCGTTTCTCCGCCAGTAGATTCAGTTCTTCTTCGTTCTCCTTCATGGCCAACTCTTCGCCGCGACGATGCACCTGCTCTCCCTTGTCGAGCAACGAAGTAAGTTTCGGATACTCACGTTTGGCAGAACTCTTCAGCCACGGGCGAATGCCAAGGAAGCTGATGACCACCAATCCAACGGTTGCACCCGCGGCTGTAATTACAGCTGGAATCATCTCCTGAATTTGCATGGAGACCAAAACAGCTGCTGTTCCAACGAAGAATATGAAGCTGAAAATCCAAAAGAATGCAGACTCGACGAACTTGGCCAACTTATTGTTCGTGATCCGATCGGCTTGTTGCTTGGCTTCCTCGAAGGCCTGCGTGAACTCGTTGTAGGCTTCGCGGGCGGTTTGAAGAGTCGAAATAAAGCCGGAGTGATCAGCGTCTTCCCTATGCGGAACGCCGAGTGAGCGTTTTGCCAGTGCGGCAGCGGCTTGATTTTCAAGAATCCCAAGCTTGTCCTTCAAGTCATTATTGACGTTGCGAAAATTGCGGAGTCGCTGGAGCGGGGCTTCTTTTGCTTTGAGAAACTTTGCTTCAATTTCGCTGATCTTCTTTTTTGCTTCTTGCGTCGCATGTTCGATCTTGGCCTGCGCGTCCGACTTCAATCGTTTCTCGCGCTCAGCGGTCTCGTAAATCGCCTTAAAAGTTTTCAGTTCGGCTTGATCCCAGTTTTGGTGCCCAAGGTCATCCCATGCCGTCTGGGTTGTATCCTTTTGGATCGCATAATCAGCTTCGACACCCTGCTGTCGAGATTCCAGCTCTCCGCCTAGCTGAACAATTTGTTGCTCAAGTTCTTCGACTTGCGCAGCAGTGGCCTGGAGCCCGCCGGTCATCCGGGCTTGCAGTCCGTTCATCAATTGACCGAGACGGTTCTGTGGAAGTGGTTTTGGGCTAGGTGTAGCATCAATCATGACGATTCCTCAGGTGACTCGAGCGTCAATATTGGTCGGGGTCTCGCAAGCGCTTCGCAATTTCTTCATATAGTTCGATCGTGTTCATCAAGCTCGAGGTCAAGTGAACCACGATCGGACGCACTTCTGAAATGTGTTTTTGTAGGAAAGCACGACCTTTTTCATCTTTCCATACCTCGGCCGTATCTTGAGCCGACTGTTCTAATTCATTAGTCAGCTTGTTGAGTCGCTGCGCCACGCCGGGCACATCATGGCTAACTCGTCTCATGGCTTGCCTCCTGCGGATTCCGGTTCGCTCGCCGAAGATCCTGATGGCTCCGCCGAATCCGATTCACTCGCGTCCGCGCCGGATTTGTCGCTAGATTTGGAATCCGAAGTCAAACTCTTCAAGCCCGCAGAGCGGAGTCCTGCGTACTCGATCAGCGTGTTTAGTTGTGTTGTTAGGTGCGCCGCCGCGACGACGAGATCGGTCTCGGCCAAATCTCGCACGCGTTGAAACTTACCTTGGTTCTTTCGATAGTCACGGTCCCAGGCTTTCATCGCCGAGCGGGCAGTCTGCAACTTTTCCTCGCAAAGTGCGCGGCGCTCTTTTGTTACTTTGACCAACTTCTTTTGTTCCGTGCATGGGCGTCGCTCTTCCTCTCGGACATAGGACATACAACGCGTGAGTGCTTCCTGGGCTTCTGTGAATTTATGCTGTGCTTTGCGCAATTCTTGCTGCCAATAGTTCGGGGCCTCATTTTCAATCCAAAAACTAATTTTCCGAATCTCGACCTCGAGGCCTTCGACTTCCTTGATCAAATGCGCACGATAACGCTTCGTATCTTCTAGGAAGTTTTCGAGCTGTTCGACGGAGCGGACATCCGCGTTATCAGCAGCCATTGAGGAACTCTCTAAGGTAGACGAATTGCTGGAGCAAAATCTTGCCTGCGCGAAAACTAGCGCTGCAAGTACTGCTCGATGATCTCTGCTTTTTTGAGCAGATAGGGAACGTGCTGATCTGTGGATTCGAGCAGCTTATTCACCAACTTGACTTGTTCCTCGAACTCTTCGACAAACTTGCGGTGCTCTTGATCCCGCCAGCTATCGGACAGACGCGCTTGAGCCTGCGTGAGCGCCGCTGTCGATTCGCGTACTTGCTGGCTATACCGTTTCAGCATGGCGGCGAATTGGCGGAGCTGCTCCGGATCGACGATTGCTTGAGCCATGATTCTTGTTCCTTGTGAGCGGAGTATTGCCAATACAAATCTGCTCTTCCCCTGCCAACCTCCAGGGTTCGCGGTTGAAGCCGATATTTCAATCTGTTGAGTTTTGCGGTTTAGCGGAATTTCGCAGCTGCGAGCAATGAAAACGGCACTGCTGCATTTGTGGAAACAAACACGACTCTGTGAAGAGCACTACAGGACTATCCTGGGGCAGGCCGGTAAACGATATTTAGACGAGTAGGATGAGGTCGAACAATAATTTCATTCTAACAGTTTTGGTTTGTGTTTGCATGGTTCTCCCAGCGAACGCCACTGCCAGTATTGCTGATCTACGCCTACAATGTGGGCAAGTTGGAAGGATAAATGTCACGGTCGGAGTTCATTTGGCTCTATGGACATTTGCCAGCGGGAAAGTGCTTCGACACCTCTAACTTTGGATTTATCGCGCGTTTTGGAAACTTCCCAAATCCTACAAGATCACTATGAGGAACCGTTTCATCGAGGCGGATGCGAGGGCCCGACGGGCGCGGCCGAGGGCGAAGAGTCTGCAACGGGTTGCCAAATCCGAGTCGAAGTCTTGCTCGAAAACGAAACACTGGAAGAAATATGGTGGGACGGCCGAGGTTGCGTGTGCTGCGAAGGTTTTGCATCCCTGATGGCCAGTGAGTGCGAGAATAAGCCGGTGGAAGAGCTTAATATTCAGCCTCTGTTAACTCTCGTTGGCGGCAGCGGTCTAGCTCCCGAGTGTTTGGATCTGTCTTTCCGATTGCTGTTGGAAGCTATCCAGCAAACCGATGGCGAAGATGACTGGTCCGAAGCTGGCGATTTCGGCGGACCAAGCTTAGGCGAAGAGTGCTAAAGAAGAACTGCGATTACAAATACGATGACAAAAGAGTGGCTGGATAAGGTTCGAAGTGATTTTCCGATTCTGCAAACGCAGATGAATGGCAAGCCGCTGATCTACATGGACAACGGCGCCACGACACAGAAGCCACAAGCGGTAATCGATGCCATCACGCACTACTATCAGAACGACAACGCCAACGTTCATCGGGGCTTGTATGAACTGAGCCAGCGCGCCACCGATCGCTACGAGCATGCGCGACAAACGGTCGCTGATTTTATTGGCGCTTCTACTTCCGAAGAGTGTATCTTTGTACGTGGCACGACCGAGGCTATCAATTTGGTCGCCAGCAGTTGGGGCAAGCTCGCGTTGGCGGCAGAAGATGAAGTCATCGTTAGCGGCCTGGAGCACCACTCCAACATTGTGCCTTGGCAAATGGCCTGCGCGGCAAGCGGAGCAGAGCTCAAGGTCTGGTATGGCAACGCCGACGGACAATTGGAGATCGAACAACTCGGCAAACTACTGAGTGAGCGCACCCGCATGATCGCCGTCCAACATGTGTCCAACGCACTTGGAAATATCCACGATGTTTTAGCGGTTGTGGATATGGCGGGTACGGTGGGAGCTCGAGTCTTAATTGACGGAGCCCAGTGGATTGGCCATCACGAAACAGACGTGCTGCAACTCGGGTGTGATTTCTACGTCTTCAGTGCTCATAAACTCTTCGGCCCGACTGGCATTGGTGTACTCTGGGGACGCAAGGAATTGTTGGAAGCCATGCCTCCCTATCAAGGAGGAGGCGACATGATCGAGACCGTTGCCTTCGACAAGACAACGTATGCTGATTTGCCAAATCGGTTTGAAGCTGGCACGCCCGATATGGCCGGAGCCATCGGGCTAGAGGCGGCCATTGAATACGTCCAGGATGTTGGCTTTGAGCGCATCAAGCAGCAAGAGTACGAACTCTTGGAGTTGGCAACTGAAAAGCTGCAACAGGTACCTGGCTTACGCATTCTCGGCGATAGCGAACGCAAAGCGGCCGTGATCAGTTTTGTTATGGAGAGTCCTTCCATTGCGCCGATGGACGTGGCCAGTTTTTTGGCCAATCGTGGAATTGCCGCACGGACTGGCCACCATTGCTGCATGCCCCTGATGGGGCAGCTCGAAGTTTCCGGAACAACGCGTGTATCACTTGCCTTCTACAACACCCAAGCTGAAGTCGAGCGGCTGGCTGAATGCCTACTTGAGTTGGTCGAGCAAAGGCAAGCACAAATGGGAGATGTCGCGAAGCCTGGCGATTCATCGGAGATTGCATTTGCGGCTAGTGCGGCTAGCTCAGTTGCAGAGGCGGCGGAAGAATTGGAGGACGAATTCCTCGATTTCGACGACGCCGAAAGCAAAACTGAATTGTTGATGGAGATAGGGCAGGGCGTTGCGAATCACTTTGAAGCACTGAAGAAAATCAGTGAAGCTGTTCCAGGCTGCATGAGCGAAGTCTACCTAGTAGGCCGCCCAAATCCGAAGGATGCGTCGAAATTTGAGTTTGCAGCCGATTCCAACGCTGGAATTGTTCGCGGTTTGATCGGAGTACTGCAACAGTTATTCAGTGGCCAAAAAGTAGACGAAGTTTTGGGTTACGACCTTGAAGCATTCTTCCGTCGCATTGGATTGCACCAGTTTGTATCTACGCAGCGTCGCAGCGGTCTGGAAGGGATGGTTCGCCGCATTCGCACCCTCGCCCAAACGCAGGCCGAACGCAACGCGGGCGCTTAGGTAACTGTTGAGTAGTCGCTTACAAAGCGTTTATTGGGGTAACGCGGCAAAGCCAACTATTTTGCTTCCGGCGGAATCGGCGTACCGTGCGGGTCGACGTCGGGAGCGTTGGTTTCTTGCAAGAGACGCTCGCGGAGTTCTCGATCGGTGAAATGCTCCAGCTGCTCGGCGCCAGCATGCAAGAACTGTTCGGCAAAACCGGCCTCGGAAGCAAGATACTGCTCCCAAAGGCGATGCGAACGTACTATGTTTTGAGCTTGGCGTCGGCCTTCTTGCGCCAAAGCGAATTCACCTGCGGAAAACGTGACAAGCCCCTTCCAGCGGAGCCAGCGGAAGACCCAGAATGCGCGTAATTCTGAGACGAGCAAACGCTCTCGCAGAGCTTTCCGAGTCATCGTGTC
>JBCCEO010000215.1:0-10686 GCA_039030255.1 Planctomycetota bacterium
ACAATTTCGGCGATCAATTGTTCTTCTCTCCCCGCCGGATCTCCCGCATCCGGTGACAGGGGGCCGATCAGCGCCCCGGAAGCGTTCCGAGTCTTTTTTGGGCACTAGCCTCATGGGCTAAGAACGTGCGGCAGAATCGCGAAGTGCAAAATGATGTGCAAGACGGGATCCGACGCAGGACACAAGAACAGGTCGAAGAACGACTGCGCCCACTTTGCAATCAGTTTCACCGCACCGTGATGAAACTCAGGCCTCGTATGGAGCGTTCTCGCGAAGAGGCCGATGCTGCTGGAATGCGACTGTCTGGTATTGAGGAGCTGCAGACCCAGTCCCAGCAGATTTTTGACTCAGCGATTCAACGTAATGCTACCAACACTTGGCTAGTCCAACTCTTTGCCCTCGTCGGGATGGTCGTATTTTGGGTGCTGATGTCTGGTCCGATTGTTGTCGTATATCGCGATTACTTTACCGCCTGCTACGATGTGCTTAGCGGGGTGGAAACAAAAGTCAACGACTTTCCGTTGCCTCCAGCCAGTCTGTTCTTTACAAGCTTACTACTTTCGGTGCTGCCACTTGCTATCTATTGCATGGTCGTCCTAACAATAATGCTCAGTGGAAGGCGCGTGCGTAGAGTGGCCAAGCAGATTGTCGCCGAACACGATGAGGCGATCGAGAAACTGCAAGCCGAAAACGTTATACGATTGGATTTTGACGATCAACTACTGAGTCAAGCTGAGTTTCTCTTGAATTTGCAAGAACGCGCATTGAACCGTGACTAGTACTCTCGTTTCACAAATGACACCTAAAGTTGCATCAGGGATTGCAACGATTGCATTAAAGGGCCCAGAATCGTCTGCGATCGTCCTTTCGGCGTTGCAGTTCCCTGCTTTTCACGGACGCAACGGAACAAAAGTCGAAAACCTCGTCATTGGAAGAATCTATTACGCGACTTGGGCACTTTCGGTTCCAGAATTCAATCGGCTTGCGACTGTTACCGAAGATTCTCAGGATTTGACGTCAGAGAGACTTGGCAAGGAACAATTGGTTGTTTGCCGCCCGGATTCGGAGACTGTAGAAGTTCATTGCCATGGTGGTAAGGCAATTTGTGAAGCACTGCTAGCTTGCTTTGAGCGAAATGGGGCTTCCATTGTTTCACAAGTGGATTGGCCAGACGAGACGCAGGGGACAATCGAAGCTGCTGCTGTTCGAGCATTACAGTCGGCATCGACGGACCAAGCTGCAGCATTGCTGCTTGCACAACTCAATGGCAATCTGCGCCGGGAATTGCAGCAAGTTTTCGAGCTTTGTGCCGACCCAAGCAATTCAAAGATCATTGAATGTCGGTTGGCAAAACTTTGCGACCATGCTGTCTTCGGCTTGAAGCTCGCCGACGGCTGGAGAATCGTGCTGGCTGGTCCACCAAATTCCGGTAAGAGCAGCCTGATCAATGCACTTCTCGGTCAACAAAAATTGATCGTTCACCCTCAGGCTGGAACAACTCGCGATTGGACCGAATCCCACGCCGTTATCAGCGGCTGGCCAGTACGCTTAACGGACACTGCCGGCCTCCGAGAAAGCTCCGATGCAATTGAGGCCGAAGGGATTGCAAAGGCAAAGCACTTGGTTGAGCAGTCCGATCTCCTCCTAATCATTGTCGATAGCCTAATCGGCTGGCAACACGAGCACCAGCAGCTCGCGGATAGCCAATCCAATCACCTTGTTGTTTGGAACAAGTCCGACCTGATCGAGCAAAACGGCAACGATCAACGCGGCATATTTGCATCCGCCATTGGAATTCCCGGAATCGAGGGGCTACTAGATGCGATATCCGAAGCAATGTTTTCCAATGCGCCGACTCCAAACGATCCGGTCCCATTTACCTCTCGTCAGTCTGCAAGACTTCGTGAGGCGCTGGAAGCATTGAAACAAGATGCCGACCTCGAAGCTGCCCGAGCAATCCTAGCGCAGATGCTCGAAGAGGAACAAGAATGACGCAAGATGGTAACGTTCCTGCCGATGCCTCGGATGATCAAGAATGGCTCTTCGAGCTGGTTCGATGTCCGATTACGCATGAGGATCTTATGCATGCGGCCACGGAAATGATCGAACAATTGCAGTGCAAGCAACGCGACTCAAAGCTCCTAAACCGAATTGGCATCACGGTCGAAGAGCCGTTCGAGGCGGGGTTTGTCAACGGCTCGCAAACGTGGTTCCATGCAGTGCGTAATGGCATTCCGACTTTGGTACCAAGCGAAGCCATTCCGCTGAACGAATCTGCGCCAACAACATAGAACAGACGAATGCGTTTCGGTCTAACGCTTGCGTTTCGGACTAACGCTTGCGTTTCGGACTAACGCTTGCGTTTCGGACTAACGCTTGCGTTTCGGACGTGGCACCGGATCTGGGTACTTCGCTAGTATCTGTTTCAATTCCTCGACGACGTTTGGGTTGTCCGCTGCGACGTTCTTTGTCTCCACAGCAGATTCGCTGTAATCGTAGAGTTCATATTCAGGCTTTAGCTGTCGATTATTCAGCGGAACCCATTCGACGAGTCGATAACGCTCAGTTCGAATTGCTCGCCCCAATTTGGACTTAGGATAAGCATGGTAGGCATGATCGCGAACTCGTACATTCCCGTCTTTCAAAACTGGAACCAAGCTGACTCCATCCAGACCTTGAGCAACTTGGGGCTCAGGTAGATTCGCGAGTTCGGCTAAAGTAGGGAAGAGATCCACACTTTCCGCCAACTGATTCGACGAAGCCCCGACTTTCGTGACTCCAGGTGCACGGATGAGTATTGGTATTCGATTCGCTTGCTCATAATTGGTGTGCTTCGTCCAGATCCCTAGATCGCCCAGATGCCAACCATGATCGCCCCATAGAACGACAATTGTTTCCTTATCCAGCTCCAGGCGTTCAAGTTCATCCAAGACCTTACCAATCTGTGCATCAACATATGCGGTGCTTGCATAGTATCCATGAATTAGTGTTCGCTTCAGATTTGCTGAAAATTCCGCATTGCGATCTTGCGGTACCGGAAAGAAGTTGCAGATTTCTCCGCCGCGTTTATGGCCTGCCTGTGTCGATTCGGCTGGCAAGTCTTCGTGTTCTGGCAGAGGGAGTTGGGCTGGATCGAAAAGGTCCCAGTATTTTTTCGGAGCACTGAAAGGCAGGTGAGGTCGAGCAAATCCCGCAACGATGAAAAAGGGATTCGAGTCATCGTCGCCAGAGATATCTCGTAGCCGCTTCATCGTCTCTTCGGCGACCCGTCCGTCGGCATAAGCCGCGTCCTCGACATCGGGCGATTCGAAAGCGGCGCCGCGCGGCAGGGATTTGATTTGACCCAACTTCTGATTGGTGAAGAACGCCTCTTCTCTTGTCAGCTTGCCGCCTTCGGTGCTTTCTGGATTCAGGTATTCGATCACCTTCTCGTGATAATGCTCTTCTTGGAATGAGGTGGGATCGCCGTAGTTGCCATGGCCGATGTGAAATACTTTTCCGAGCGATTGAGTTTTATAACCGTGATCGGCAAAATATTGCGGAAGCGTCTTTGCATCGGGCAGAATATCTCGAAGTTGACTTCCTAGGCCGTAGAGTCCTGTTGAAGTGGAATGCGCGCCGAGCATTAAAGTGAAACGAGAGGGAGCGCAGACTGCCTGATTGCAATAAGCAAGATCAAACCGCATGCCACTGTTAGCCAGCTTGTCTATGTTGGGCGTATGTGCGAGTTGGTCCCCGTAGGCCCCGATCGTTGGCTTCAGATCATCAACCAGAATCATCAGTACATTGGGCCGCTCTTCCGCAAGCGGGCTATTAACGCTCCATGCCAGAGCAATTATTACGAAGAAGCAGAAAAGACGCATGAGGCATAGTTCTTCAGTAGGAGAGTGAAATACCGAGTCAGTATTTTGAACCAATGCTCGGCCGCTTGCTAGTATCCGCTGCCAACTCTTATGGTCTTCTTTCGCTCCGGAAAGCTCTGCCTTGTCTGTCGATTTGGCCAGCCGTTGAGCCTTTACGCGTAAGCGGCCGAGCTTCTTAGTTTTGTGGGAAGCGGCTGAAGCCTGCACCCCAGCGATTGTGCCCGGCCTAAGGGGCCAGCGGCTCAGAGTCTCAAGAAACTGGTAGCGGAAATCGTGAAGACTTTCGGCGATTCGGCCAGCGGCTAAAGCCGACTGCACTCCAGCAAAGACCATAAGAAATTGTCAGCCTCGATCCTCAGGGATGCTGCACGATCCAAACCAAAACGGCTGCGGTGAGCATAATTAGGAGGAAGGTCATCCGCGTTCCCCACTTCTCTTTTCTGCCATGACCATGACTTGCTCTGACTCCGCAAGCCCACAGCACAAAAGATGAGCCGATCATGATGGTCAGCATATTGGCCACAAACAAGAGCACAGGACCAAAGAAGATATTCTTTGAGAGCTCGCTGCTATTCTCTGGCGGAATGATTTCTAATCCCAAGAACGCAACATGGAGCCCAGCCGTCGCAATCGGCGGAACAAGCGCCGCAGCAATCGCAGCGCCTGCAAGCGCATCAGCAAGGTGCATACGTGTGCGTGCAAAAGCAGCTGCGGATCCACCGACTAAGCCGACTAAAAAATCAATGGCGGTTGGATGAGTCCTTGACCACATCTCTTCCGTAAAGTGGATGCTTCCGTCTTCGTAGTTCAGGATTGTGGGTACCACGAATCTAACCAAAAGTCCGAAACATAGGCTGGTGACCAAGGCAGCGACAAACCCCAAAGTGATTGTTTTCAAGCTCCGCCAAAACAGTGGTTGATTGCCATGCGCAATGGAAAGACCCGCACCCAAAATAGGAGTCATCAATGGGGCGACAAGCATGGCACCGATAATGACAGCCGCAGAATTCTGCAATAACCCAAAGGATGCTAAAAACGTAGAGGCACAAATCAGAGCTACAAACTCAAAACTCAATATTGAGTACGTTTCCAGCTGCAATGAAAGCGCCAGGCGCTGTTCCCTCGCCATTTGAGGTATAAATCGACTCACCAAATTCGGGTAACGAACTTGCCAAAACCAACTCCAAGAATCACGACGATCGCGTACCAGGCAAACCGGGCAGACGGCTTGCTCAATCGTCTTCTTAATCTTCTTGGAAACCGCTTCTATCTCCTCGATAGTAGATGGGAGGACGACCAAATCTGCCGACTTTTCGACACCGGCAGCCGCTTCTGCCAACTCCGCTGGTGAGCAAATCGCTACCTCAGGAAATGGCACCAGCGACGTTGCGAACCAAGTCGAATCACTCTCGGGTGTTGAATCCATAAAGCAAACTCGTTCGAAATCGACTTCGAGCCCTGGATGCGTTTCAAAACAAACTACATTGCGTCGGCATTTACGCAGGAGCGTCTTCCTATAGTCATCCAGCTTTTCCAAACCAGCCACCAATACGAACTTAAGCCCGGGTTGATGATCAAGTTCTTTCACAAACTGCTTAGCTTCTTCGTTGTAAGAACGGATCGGCGCCTTGGCTAAGAAAGTTGAATCCTGACGCCGCGACTCGACTTGCTTCTCAAGCGAGGCGGTACTTTCTCCGATCAGCGTAATACAGGCCGTGAAGCCGTTTGTGTCACAGATACGCTCGGCGAGTGCGAAGCCGGATGTAACCTCCGCGGCGGAGAACAGAACCAAGTGGACTTCATGCCTCGAATCCGACATATGGAGAGCCAAAACTAAAAGCAAAAGAAACTCAAAGACGAGCAAAGGCGTTACGACTTTGCGATACCGCGATGAATTGACGTTACTCTAAATCCAGTCTAGATCGCCGCGGGTGCGATCAGAAGGACTGTCGCCCGTATTGACTGTACTCGCAGGCTCAAAGAGTAGCACATGGGTCTCAACTCTTGCAACTGGCTTGTGTTTGACGCCTCTCGGAACGACCAGCATTTCTCCTGACCGCAACGTGACCGTTGGCTGATCTTCCAGGTGCATTTCTAGTTCCCCATCGACGATCAAGAAAAGCTCATCTTCGTCGTCGTGCGTATGCCAATCAAACTCGCCGAACAATTTGGCTACTTTAACGTGCTGTCCATTCAGTCCAGCAACGATCCTCGGATGCCAGTGATCATCGAAGCTCTTCAGCTTTTCAGCAATGTTAATAGACTTGCAAGAATCCATGGGCGAGCGGTTTCGCTGATTTAGCGGGAGTGGCTACTCGGCGGCCGGCTCATCTTCGATGCCAAGAACCTGCTTCATAGCTGCTTTAAAGTTATTCACAAAGCGAGCCCCGCCTCCCACAAAGACGTGGGTGATAACTCCCTCTTTGTTGATGATGACAGTTTGGGGAATTGCGTTTGCCTGATAGGCGGCAGCCACCTCGCCATCGACATCCATAAGGACAGTAGCATCTTTCAGTTTAAGGCGTTCCACCGCAGCTTGAATCCTGTTCTCGCCTTCCTGCAAATTGATCGCAACCAAATTGACTTTGTCAAATCCGAACTCAGCGACAGCTTCTTCAACCAGAGGCATCGTTTGCATACAAGGCCCACACCAACTGGCCCAGAAATCCAAGACCACGACTCGATCTCGATTCTTGCTGAGCTGGAAAACCTCACCATCCAACGTCTTGAGCCCAAACTCGGCGGCCGTCGCGCCAACCAATTCAGAATCCTGACCGCTAAGCGGATCACCTTCCCCACCTTCATCGGTGTAGATTTTAGGATATTGTGCCAGGGCCAGTACCCAAGGATCGTTGTTGAAATCTCGGACTCGATCCCCGATGTCTCTCCCAAACAAGATTTGGTTGACTTTCAGGATATTCACGCCGCAATCTCCCAGCAAATCACTTGTACCGCGAATGGCGTTGTCCGCGACACTATTAGGAATAAAAGTCAGGCCCTTGTCAGTGGCACCAATTGCGTGAATCTGAAAGGGCTCCAAGTCTTTTGCCAGTTGCTGCGCTTCTGGCTCACCGCTTGCAGCTTTCACATCACCGTTTGCAGCTTCGTCCTCACCATTTACAGCTTCCTCATCATCGCCCCATTCCTTGTCATGCAACCAAATAATCTGCGCGATACGGTTGGTGGGGATTTCCTGTATTTCGAGGGCGATCTCAACCGTTGCCACGCCGTTGTTGAGTGTGACCAATCTGCCGCGTAAATAATCACCGTTTATAGACAAAAACAGGTGTGTAGGCGGATCGTCCTTCATCCGTCGCGGCACAGTCCTTAGCCTTTGAAGCAGCTCCTTCTTGAATTGCGGTCCGGATTTGCGGGCATTCAGATTCACGCTTTGTATTTGAGTGTTTTTGGCAAACTCCGTGGTCGTCTGATTTGAAATGAACTGCATGCCGCGTTCGTCAATGCTTTTCACAACGCCATCAATCGCATCACCGGTTCGAAACATTATCTCACGAGCGTTCTGAAGTGCATCAACATCCCTCTGGGCTCGAACCTTTGATGGTTCTTGAGCGGGCCCAAGGAATTTGTTGAGCATCGGCACCAGGCCTTCTTCGTTCTTTGGGTTGTTTCTGATCCTTGGCAGAAGCTTTCGGTAGACGATCGCTCCACTTGCTTCTGGAGATAGTTCAACATCTCGATCGCTTGCATAGGGTCGCCAAAAAATTGCGGTTTCTGAACCCTCCGGGCAGTTCTCATTCAGATAGCCGGCCAGCTGCGATTCGCCAAGTTTCAGTGTTCCCATACGATGTTGTCCGCTTTCATCGGTAAACCTACGCGTTCGACCAATGACTCCGCGGAGTTGATCAGGCCGACAGGTAAGTTGATTTCCGTCTGCTTCAACACCGTCCACTTCAAAAATAAGCATATCATTGCCGCTGGGAACAATACGACCAATAAATCGACTACGATCGAGGAGAATGACTTCAACTAAACCCTCAGGCTCTTCTTCCACTTTCTGATTCAGTTCTACAAAGTCATCTGAGACGGAAGAAACCGAAGACAATGTCGATTCTGGCTTTTTACTTTCCTCGCCATCTCCTTCTTCGGTTGAACCATCGTCCTTTGAGTCATCTTCTTTGGCTGGGCCAGCCTCCTCCGCCGATGTGTCGCCCGGCTCTTCGCTTTCATTCGATTCCTTGGACTTTGAATTTCCTTGACTTGTTGAATCCGAGAAGTCCGCTCGTTTGACCTTGGCAAGTTCGATCTCATCCGGCGTTTCCTCGGATCGAGATTCGATTAGCAGAACTTTCCTTTCTGAATCGAAACCGTAAACGGCACCGTCCAAGGTATTACCTTCGTCATTGATGATCTTTCCATTGGAAGACCCAGGAGCAATTCGTCGCTTACCGTCCCACTCCCGCACTTCAAAACTTTCCAGCACCAGCTTCGGGCCATGATTGACAAGATGCACAGCGTCGCGATTGATAGTACGACTCGACGTGGCTGAGACGGTCTCCAGGGGGCGACCGTGAGAATCGCAGACCGTCACAAGCCCTTCGACTTGATCAATCAAGACAGTTAACTTCAGTCTGGGCTCAGCACCGTCCAAATCGCTAACCAACGCCACATCAGCTCCGCCTTCAACTTCACGAACAAGCGCCAACTGTTTATCCCAGACCTCGAGCCTCCCTGCTGCTGGAACTTGATCAGCGCGGGATACGATATTCTTCGCGGAAGTTCCGAAGGAAAAGACAAAATCGGGATCGCCGGTCCAAGTCATGCTGAAATCGATACGGGCCTTTGGTGGTAGGCCAACGTTCCCGACTACAACTGATCCCTGCGATTCCGAAATGAGTGTTCCCGCTTCGAAATCCCATTGCTTATCGCTAGTGCCTTTCCAGTCGTTTCCATTGATTGGCCCTTGGTAAACGATTTGCCCAGCAAAGGAGGCGTCGCTCATCGTTGCCAAGTTTTTTCGGTTGATTTTTATCAAGCCAAAAATTTCGTTCTCTACAACAACTTGCTTTTCGCCAATCGCGCGCAGCCTTCCGTAGAACACGGTTCCGTTGGTAGACTCAAATTGGTACACCCCTGGCTCCGTATCTTCGTTAGGTGGATTCTCCACCAAGCTGACGGACCGCAGGGCTCGAACATCGAAATGAAACGGGGCAACGAAGCCTTCTGCTTGCCAACCGAATCTGCCAGGTACATCCGATGGTACCAACATACCGCGAGAAAAATTCCCCTCGTGAAGCCTTAGACGCATCGGGCTTGATTCCGGCTCGTTGCCACCCGCGGTAGAAACCAGCATCAGCCCCGGAAGAACCAATAGATAAGTTGCAAAGGCGAGTATTCGATTTGAGGAAGAAAGCATAGTTTTCGACTCGTCGAAGGAAGTAATGCTGAGTTCAAATGGTTGGGTAAGTGGCGAGCTCGCTCTTACCGCTCGTAGATCGGCAGGAAACGGTAATTCAGGGCAAGGGCGAGTAAGTTGAGGGAAGTAGAAACACTACCTCCAAACTGACCGCTAAAACTTCCATCATCCTGCTGCGCGGACTTAAGCTTTCGTATCAAACTACGATTCCATTTCTCCCAAGCCTTGATGTCGGCCTGGAATAGCGCTTGGGCCTCGTAGTAGCGAGCGTATTCTTCGTAGTGGGAGGTTTCCGTCATATTGGAAATGACGTACTTCTTGGTGGCTTTGTACTGCTTCAAATCTTTCCGTTTGGCAATACTGTAAACCAAGCAAGCAATTGAGCTCCGAGCAATGGATTGTCCGAATCCACCTAAGCCACCGGAATAGCCGACAGAGCCACTATCACCAGTCATAGATGCAAAGTACTTGATAGCAGAATCGATCGCCTTATCAGGTACTTCAATTCCCGCATTTCTCGCCGCCAGAAGACCCATCAAAACGGCACCACTGACTGAGGTGTCGGCGTCGCGCGCATTGGGAGAGTAACGCCAAGCATTATGCGGATTCTTGGATTGTGAAGTGATCGCACATCGAACCGCTAGTTCGAGAGCCTCTCCAATGGATCGCTCGCGTCCCGCATCCGGCTTGCCGGCTTCCCAAAGTGTCGACTCGTCGAGGGCTCCATAGGCTTCAGCCAATCCCAACATGGCAAAACCATGCTGATACATGCTATCTCCCATGTAGCCAGTCGATCCATTCTGATTACGAATAATCGAACGAACAGCTTTGCGAATATTCTGACTATATTTCCCAAAGTTTGGATCTTCTCCAGACGCCAAAAATGCCATGAGTCCAAGTCCAGTCGTACCTGGACCCGAATAACCATCCGTCCAATTGCCTTTTTCAGATTGACTCTTAACCAGATATTCCAGCCCACGCTCCGTCATTTCGCGTACATCGCGCGAAACCACGTCGCCTTGGGGCGATAGCCCCGGTTGAGCCTGCAATCTAACTGAGTGAACGGCAATTAGTGATCCGCATAGGACGAACAACGAAAGTGTACAACCAGAACGCATCACCACATCAGACCTCCCATATTGTTGACTCGATACTTTTCAAACGCCTCCAATTGCTTTTCGTCAAGCACATCCGCGAGGTCCTTCTTATCCAACTTGCGTAGCGCCTGCGCGGTGCTGTACGCCAATGAGGCTTTTTTATTTCCGCCAAAGATCATGGCATTACCGTTATTGCCTTTCTTCTCTACGACGGCCTTGGCTAGAGCCCGCACTTTCTCACGCTGGGCGGTCAGAAGAGGGATCGATTTTTCAACCTCGGCGATACAAGCATCCAGAATGGCCGCCTTAAAATGCTGTTCACGCTCCTTGAGATAATTCTCGTAACTCTCGC
>JBCCEO010000216.1:0-10684 GCA_039030255.1 Planctomycetota bacterium
CAAAGATAATCTCGCAGACTCAGAGCAAGCTTCGCCGTCTCGAAAAAACTTTGGGCACAGTGAGATTGGAATGGAACTGTGACCCGAACCTTTGGATTGAGCGATTGATCCAATGGAAGTGCCAGCAGATCGATCACAAGCTGTTCGATGACATCTTTATCCACCGTCATGTTCGACGGCTAATTGAATCCGTTGGTGCAATGAAGTCTGACGGTTGCCAACGTGTTTTGACACTGCTTTGGGTAGGCGACAACGTTGCTGCGATGCACCTAGGTCTGGCCCACGGCAACTGTTTGTCAACTTGGTTTCCAACTCATCCGCCCGAGTTCGCTCGTTTTTCGCCGGGGCAGATCCTCATGTATCTGCTCCTTTCAAAATGCGAACAACATGGCGTCACACGAGTTGAGTTGGGGCGGGGAATGAATCAACTCAAATCGAGATTCATGACAGACAGTCATTTTGTGAGTATCGGAGCGGTAGATGCTTCTCGTACACGGCGTTTTGCGAGACAAGGCAAGCAGATGCTCCGAACATTCGTGCTTGAATCTCCATTTGGAAACCAATGTACGGGATTATATCGCCACTACAAAAGATGGGCCCGAAGATGGGCTTGATGAACCAGCGGTCCAATAAAAGTAAGTGAAATATCATGTCAAACGTAGTCCCAACTCAAGATAAGTCAGCGATTCGGCGGACCTCGGAATCAATTCATCGGGCGGTGGAACGGCTGCGGCGTCTTGGTATCAGGAAAACCCTTGCGTGGGCACGCTATCAAGTTCGCTGGCGGATCCAGGAACGCGCGCTGGGAATAAAAACAAACACAAACGCCTACTCATTCGCCTACTCTGACACCGGTGAGAATCACGGCTACGAACCCGTGGATTATCTCTGCTTCGAGCAAGTTCTAGATTATTTGAATCCAGAGAATCATCGCAGGATTCTCGTGGACTATGGATCAGGAATGGGGCGAGCACTTGTTCTAGCTGGGCTTCGTCCCTTCCACCGAATCGTTGGAGTTGAGTTCTCTGAGGTACTCTGCGGGATCTGCAATCGTCACCTTCAGCAAGTTGGTGCGAAGCTTCAGTGCACTGACATATCATTAGAACAAACTGATGCCACGAAGTTCGAATTCCCGGACGATGCAAATGCCGTCTTCTTATACAACTCATTTCGAGGACGTGTGCTAGCATCGGTTCTCGAGCACATTCGCGATTCTATCGAAAGAAAGCCGAGAGTCATAGACTTCGTCTACGTGTACCCGAAAGTGGCAGAGAACCCAATCGATAATGTCGCGTGGTTGGAGAAAAAGTCTGAGTTACCAACTGGATTCTACACACATGTGAACAGCTTCGTTTACCAGAACAAAAAGATTGACTCGGTTCTTAGGAGCAAGCCATGATCAGCATTCTGCGCGAGGCTTTTCAGCATCGCAAAGTCTTTGTAACTGGGCACACTGGTTTTAAGGGGTCATGGCTCTGCTTATGGCTGAGCCATCTCGGCGCACGAGTGACAGGCTATGCACTGGAACCTCCGACGAATCCATCGAACTTTGACATATCTGGTGTCCGTGATCACTTGCATCGTCACTGTGTAAGTGATATCTGCGATCACGATTCATTGAAGCAAGAGATTCAAAAGGCGGATCCTGATATCGTGCTCCACTTCGCAGCCCAATCAGTAGTGCGTACTGGCTACACGACGCCAAGGGAAACTTTTGAGACAAACATTATGGGTACCGCAAACGTCTTGGAAGCGATTCGATGTACTGGGCGTCCTTGCACGGCATTGTGCATTACGAGCGATAAGTGCTACGAGAATGTCGAGCAGGTTTGGGGCTACAGGGAGACGGATTCGCTGGGCGATCATGATCCGTACGGAGCGAGCAAGGGTGCAGCTGAGTTGGTCATTCGTGCTTACCGCGATTCATTCTTTCCGCTGTCAAAACTCTCGGAACACGGAGTCCAACTGCTGTCGGCGCGTGCAGGCAACGTAATTGGTGGAGGTGATTGGACGAAGGACGCCCTCATCGTCGACGTCGCCAATGCGTTGATGAATAGACAACCCATTTGCATTCGCAATCCAAACGCGCTTCGTCCTTGGCAGCACGTTCTGCAAGCACTCAGCGGGTACTTACTTCTAACCGCGAAGGCGTTTTTGTCGAATACGGGTGAGTATTGCGACGCTTGGAACATTGGTCCAGCTCCCGGAAATGAGATCAGCGTAAGCGAAGTCGTCACCGAGTTTATAGGTTGCTGGGACTCCGGTAGCTGGTACGTCGATGCCCGTGGTGAGCAACCACGTGAAGCAACAATCCTTCGGCTGAATATCGATAAAGCCATGTGGGAACTCGGATGGCGGCCTACTTGGAATGTCCAGACTGCGATCGACAAAACGGCAGCTTGGTACAAGGACTATCTGACTCGAACGGATGCTGGCGCTTCTTGTGCCGACTTTTGTTTTAGGCAAATAGAAGAGTTTGAGAATGACTTCAACGAACAGGTTCTGGGGAAACCAACCTTGAACCCTTTAGCTGCAGCAACAAGCAGCACAACCTGAGTGGGCCTGAGAGTAGGCAATCCCGAGAACGCAAATCACGGAATACCAAAGTGCATTTTGACAAGTCAAACAAGATCCGTAAACGCGCTCATGCTGCGATTCCCGGCGGATGTCACACATACGCAAAAGGGGATGATCAATATCCCGTTTTGTCGCCTGGATTCATTACACATGGTAAGGGTTGCCACGTCTGGGATGCGGATGGAAATGAATACATAGAATACGGAATGGGAAACCGCGCTGTTGGACTCGGCCACGCTTTTGAGCCCGTCGTAGATGCAGTAATGAGCGAGCTCTCGCGGGGCGTCAACTTCACCCGACCTTCAACCATTGAGGTCGAGTGCGCCGAAGTGTTCTTGGACATGATTCCAGGTGCGGAAATGGTGAAGTTCTGCAAGGACGGATCAGCCGCAACCTCAGGTGCACTGAGACTCGCACGCGCACTTACTGGCCGCGACTACGTTGCTTGCTGCTCAAGTCATCCATTTTTTGCGACAAACGACTGGTTTATTGGAACAACGCAAATCGACGCCGGGATTCCAAGGTGTACTGCTGACCTCACTCTTGGCTTCGAGTACAACGATCTTGCCAGCTTGCAGAGTCTTTTTGACAAGTATCCAAAACAAATAGCTGCGATCATTCTGGAGCCTGCGAAGTACGAAGATCCACACGCTGGTTTTCTTCATCAATGTAAGGACTTATGCCACGCAAACGGGGCGCTCTTTGTTCTTGATGAAATGTTGACCGGCTTCCGCTGGCACAATGGCGGCGGACAAGGCTACTACGGAATTGAACCTGACCTTTCAACGTTCGGTAAGGCATTAGGAAACGGATTTGCGATTTCTGCATTGGCTGGAAAGACAGAGTACATGGATCGTGGTGGGATCTACCACGATCAAGAAAGGGTTTTCCTTCTATCGACGACTCATGGAGCTGAAACTCACGCAATGGCAGCCGCAATTGCGACCATAAATTTCTACGAAGAGAATCCAGTGGTCGAACACATCTTTCGAATTGGCCAACGGCTGCTCGAAGAGGGAAATGCACTTATTGAGAGCCGAGGCCTTGAGGACTACGTCAAAGTCCTCGGTCTTCCTTTTCTCCCGGTCCTATCCACTTGCGATCACGATGGCAATTCGTCACAGGCATTTCGCAGCCTATTCTTGCAAGAGACGATTCGAAAAGGTGTGCTGATGACAACATTGGCTCCTAGTTTTTCCCACTCGGACAAGGACGTAGATAGAACACTGCAAGCTATGGACGCTGCGCTGAGCGTATACCGCCGGGCACTTAGCAACGGCGTAGACCGGTATCTTGAAGGCAGACCCTCCCAAGTGGTCTATCGCAAGTTCAATAACATGATGTCTCCGTTTGCTGAGGTGGGTTCATGAACGGCCATCGCGGTGAAAACATGATGGAGCTAGCGCAAATACTCTTTCCGTTGCACCGAAGCATGACGGGACTGGGTAATCGTCAAAGCTTAGAGGCATTATCGGGGTATGGACTAGATCTTCAGACAGTCGAAGTCCCTTCGGGCGAGCAGGTATTCGATTGGCGTGTTCCAGATGAGTGGTCCATACGCGACGCGTTTATTGAGTCCGCTGATGGAGTGCGGCGAGTTGACTACCGAGACAGCAATCTTCACGTTGTCAATGGCAGCATCGGAGTAGATACGGAAATGCCTTGGGAAGAACTACGGACGCACCTACACACTTGTGAAAGTCGCCCCGATGCGATTCCTTACAAGACTTCCTACTTCCACCGCGAATGGGGATTCTGCCTCACGCAGCGACAGTACGAAAGTATGTTATCACGCAAGGACAGATTGTTTCGCGTTTGCATTGATGCGAGTTATGAGAAAGGATCATTGACCTATGGCGAGCTTATTCTTCCCGGGAAATGCAAAGAGGAGATACTTTTCTGGACACATCTTTGTCACCCGTCGCTTGCCAACGACAATCTCTCTGGAATCGCAGTTGCAGCAGAATTAGCGAGGACACTCGCATCGCAACATCTACAGTACACATATAGATTTGTATTCGCGCCTGCTACTTTAGGTGCTCTATGTTGGCTATCCAACAATCGCAATATCGCGGACCGCATATATGCCGGGCTTGTCCTTACGTTACTAGGAAATTTGGAGGAACTGCACTACAAGCAGAGTCCGAGCGGAGAAGCGCTTGTTGATCGACTCATGGCGACGCTGCTAGGAGATAAGCAGAGTGTCTCACGCTACGAGCCATTTGGATATGACGAGCGCCAATTTGGGACACTTGGGTTCCGATTGCCAATTGGTCGACTCACCAGAGGGCTTCCAGAAGTGTATGCCTATTACCACAGCTCGGACGACAATCTGGCAGCGATGAACGCTGAACAGCTTGATGCCGCACTCGAATTCCTTCTTTGTTTCTGTAACGCGTTAGAAAACAACAAGAAGTACCTAGCAACTCAGCAGCACGGCGAACCCCACCTGGGTTCCTATGGCCTTCGCAAATCCCCTGGCCTGCTCAGCAACGACGACCAGCAAAGAGTTCTTTTCTGGATGATGCACCTGTGCGATGGCTCGATGTCCCTGCTCGACATTGCAGAGCGGACGGGTTACAGCATTACTGAAATCCATGAAGTCGCAGCGATGATGCAAACAGTAGGTTTGCTGAGCATTGCTCGCAATGATCGATCCCGGTCGAACAGTTATATGGCAAAAGCCATTTGCTGATTCTTAAGAAACACCAGCTACGTTAATCAACAGGAGTCCATTATGTCCAATACACTAACTCAAGAGAATGAACCTAGTCGTTCATCTTCTTCTATTGAAGGATGTCGTTTCTGCAATGAACCGCTTCGCCACTCTTTCGCAGACCTTGGCACATCACCACTTTGCCAAAGTTTTCTTGATCGCGAAGAATTGAATCAGATGGAGCCGTTCTACCCGCTGCATGCTTTTGTATGCGACAAATGTTTCTTAGTACAAGTCAATGAATATGTCGATGGAGACGATATTTTCGGTGGTGAGTATGCGTACTTTTCCTCGTACTCCGACTCTTGGCTCGAGCATTCCCGTCAATACGTCAAGATGATCACAAATCGGCTGGCCCTTGGTCCTGCTAGTCAAGTCATTGAGCTCGCAAGCAATGATGGATACCTATTGAAGAATTTTGTTGAGAAAGGAATCACATGCCTGGGTGTTGAGCCAGCTCCCAACTGTGCAGAAGTGGCTAAGGAAAAGGGAGTCCCAACCCATGTCGCCTTCTTCGGCGTCGAAACTGCAAAGGAACTTCGTGAGCGCGGTTGCTCAGCGGATCTGATTCTTGGCAATAACGTTCTTGCCCATGTGCCGGACACGAATGACTTCGTTGGTGGAATCAAAATACTCCTGAAGGAATCGGGAGTTAACACAATGGAATTCCCTCACTTAATGCGATTGATGGAACGCAATCAGTTCGACACGATCTACCAAGAGCATTACTGCTATCTCTCGCTGCTGACCGTGGAACAGATCTTCGCCGCTCATGGGTTGGTTGTGTTCGATGTTGAAGAACTTCCAACGCACGGAGGTTCAATTCGAATTTACACTCGCCATGCCGAAGATGAATCGAAGCCAGTGTCGGCGAATGTGCATCGCATCCGTGAGCAAGAGTTGAGCCTTGGGTTGGGTTGCGTGGAAACATACACGAGTTTTCAGAACCAAGTCGAAAAGGTCAAAAACGATTTTGTTAGCTTTCTGTTGGAGGCCAAGCAGGCGGGAAAGCGGCTTGCAGCCTATGGTGCGCCAGGCAAGGCCACAACTTTGTTGAATTACTGTGGTGTGCGAGAAGACCTCATCTCATTCACGGTAGATCGCAATCCGTACAAACATGGTCGGTTTATGCCAGGCACGCGGATTCCGGTGAAACCAGTTGATTCGATCGATAGTTTTGCGCCGGATTACATCGTAATCCTCCCTTGGAATCTACGCGATGAAATTGTGAAACAACTCGACTATTGCCGAAAATGGGGTGCTAAGTTCGTGGTCCCAATTCCCGAGCTGGAAATCATCGAGTGAACACAAACTGCGCCGTTTGGCCCGCAGATTTTAGGCGAGACGGCGCAGTCCTGTCGTATATGAAACCAATTGAAGAGTGCTTTGTTCGCAAAGTAAGGTTACTGTGCAATTACCACTTTCACTAACAGATCAAGCGATCTTATGCATGTCGATCGGATGGCGTTGGCGATATCGAATGATCACCGTATTCGTGCTGATGATTCTCCTGACCGTACTCGTCATGATATTTTGCCCACGCAAGTATGCGTCAGAAGCGCGGTTCTTGATTCGCCTTGGCCGGGAAAGCGTTGGGATGGATCCAACTGCTACGGCAACCGGCCCCATCGTTGGGGTAAATGAATCTCGCGAAAGTGAGATTCGCTCAGCGCTGGAGATTCTCAACAGCCGCGATGTAATTGAGAGTACCGTAGAGAGCTTGACGCCTGACGTTGTGCTAAATCCATTTCATGCGAACCCAAGTAAGGAAAGTGAATCGAGTTCGTTTGATCTCGGTTCGTTGATTGGGGGAACCCTAGAGACTATAGGTGTCGTCGACCCAATTGGTCCCAATGAAAAGGCCGTCAAGGAACTTCGGGAGTCGCTGGAGGCTTCGATTCCAACGCGTTCCAACATTATTGTGTTGACTTGCGAATCGAAGACGGCAGAACACGCGCAGGAACTGGCTGCGGAAGTTACCAAGCAGTTCCTCCAGACGCATCTAAAAGCTCACAGAACCTCTCAAGCCGTGGAGTTTTTTCAAGATCAGTCCAACGTGGTTTACTCGAAGCTTAACCACAAGAATGCGGAACTAAGGCGACTCAAAACTGACTATGGAATTACCTCGATTGATGGTCGCAAGAATTCTTTGGAGGAGCAGATACAGAATTCAAAATTGCTTGAACAACAATTGTCTGCGGATCTAGCAGCCACTACAGCAAAAGCAAAACTGCTTTCCAGAGAATTGAAAACGTTGCCGATGCAATTGGAGACTGAGAACGTCGTCACAGCGAGTTACGCGCAGCAGGCCATGCGCGACCGGCTCTACGAGCTGCAGATTCGACAGCGAGAGTTGTCGGCAAAGCTGACCAAGTCACATCCGTTAATGGAATCGATCAATGAACAACTTCAAGATTCTCAGAGAATACTTGATTCCACAGACGCAACCAACACGGACAAAACAGTCACTATTAACCCGAATCGCATGCCGCTAGAACTCGAATTGTTAATGGAACGAACTCGTCAAATCGGATTAGAGTCTCAACTTGACGCCGTCATGCTGCAGACGAAGTCAAGCATTCAGCAGCTAGAAGATTTTCATTCGCAGGCAATAGAAATTGAAGACCTGCAGAGAGAAGCTGATATCCTCGCGAACAACTATCAAGAATATGCAAAGAAGCTCGAGCAAGCCCGAATAGATCGCATGCTTGAACAGGAACGCATTTCCAATATTAGCGTGATCCAGGCACCGAACCTCGTGTTTAAACCTTCCAGCCCCAAGAAACTGCTACTCGGTGTCGCGGGGCTATTCTTCGGAACGCTGGGTGCACTTGGTATCGCTTTCGTTTCCAACGCGTTGGAACGCCGGAAAGAGATAGATCGCTACAACCTAGCTACGTCCGAGGATCACCTCGAAGAATCCTAAAATGTTGGAATTGAATGGCCGTTGAAGAGAGCCAAAAGGAAAGTCATTTCTCATTGCGTATGCTGCTAGTCGGTCAGCCAGAGGACTGAGGAAATTACTGTATTTATCTGAATATTCTGCAAGGCTATTCCAGTGGTTTGTTACTTTTTTCCTCTCGAGAGGTGATTCTTTGGAGTAGCTCGATCAGACATTAGTATCAATGTATGTCGCATCGAAAAACGCACCGAATCAGAATTGACGATTGCTCGCAGCTCGAATCACGCATCATGCTGGCTGCGGCCATCGGAGATGCTTTACCCATTGATGACATCCTTTCTCCGACCTCCATTGATTCTGGAGATTCCGGTGCCAAGGGTGATTCTGGCCCCAAAGGCGACAAAGGATCAAAAGGTGATTCTGGCCCAAAGGGCGACAAAGGATCGAAAGGAGATTCAGGACCCAAAGGAGACAAGGGTTCAAAAGGGGATACTGGCGATAAGGGCTCGAAAGGTGACTCCGGCCCAAAAGGCGACAAGGGATCAAAGGGAGACTCTGGACCCAAGGGCGATAAAGGATCGAAAGGCGATTCGGGCTCAAATGATAGTTCATCCCCCGAACTAGGCACATCTTCTATAACTCCAAGTGCCACCGGCCCTTCGGGTTCACTTGGAATCACGGTTCCAGCGCCGACCCCCGTTGGAAACGTGGTTGCACCCCCTTCCGGCAATTCATCGAGTCCTTCCTTTTCACCGGCTGGTGGCACCCGAAACGCGCCAAGCCAAGAGTTGTCGACACCCCAACAGCAAGCAATCGACGATTCGATCAGTGATAATTCGAATCCGTTTCCGTCCGCACAAGACACGAGCAGTGACAGTTTTGGATCATTAGGTCCCACTCCACAAGGTCGCTTGGTGTCCGCGCCATCTCAAGATACAGTCGGAAACACTTCTACTGCTTCAACACAGCCTGCTACGTCCGACTCGGCTCCAAGCAGTTCTGTAGCTCCTGGCACGGCGGCACCTCAAATCGCGAATTCGGCTCAAACGAATTCCCCCTCCACCGACGTATCGTTAGAAAAAGACTCAAGTCAACCGATTAACAGCCCCAACCAAAATGCTACGAATGAAAATGAACCCAGTGCAGTAGCGCCAATCGCCAATGGCGGTAGTCAGGAATCGGTGTCTGGACAGCCTGCACAATCAGTTCCACCAACGCTACCAATCCAGAGTAGTCCGTCCCAAGAAAGTTCCGGCCTGGAAACGTCAACAAGCACAGAGCAACCTGCAAACGGGTCGCTTGTCGCAGATGTTGGATCATCGCAACAACAAGCAGATACTGCCAAAGCACCAAACAATCTCAGCGAGGCGGATACCGATATTCCTTCGGATAGCGCAGGAGCCCAAGCAATTGGAACGCCTCAGCCAACTTCTTCCAGTCCTTCCGCACCTAAGAGCGTTGATAGTCCCCCTGGAGAAGTTGCCAACAACGAAGCAACTACTGAGCTCGTTGATTCGGAAGGCAATGGTTCACTAGCAGTCCTAGCTCCCGACGGAACACGGGTATCTCCTGGGAGCCAAACGCTGGCTAACGATTTTGAGGCAAAGGCTAATGCAGCGACTCGATTGCCAAGTAGAGAATCCATTACAAAAGACTTTAATGGTGGGAAGCAGAATGAAACCATTACGCCTGTTTCCGATGAAGGAGCTGAACCAAGTCTTATTGCGGAGAGAGCTGCAATAGATGGAGCAAGCTCAACTTTCAACGTGCAACAGCTCGCCGATTCAATGCCTGATGCGGGTACGCCGATGGATGCCGATGAACCGGCTGCAGAACAAATCCTGGAGGAGGACGTCCTTCCGCAAACGGAGGTTATTGAAGAACTGGCTGAGGCAACTGCAACTGAGACAGCTGGATCCGCAAGCAACTCAAGTCATGGCCAAGCTGACGATTTGGGTCAGCAAGATTTAAACACGGTGCAATCGGATGAGCAAAGCTCGAAGTCTACCGTCATCGAAACGGAATGGGTGGAAGAATTCCCCGATCTTGTCCCGCTTGCTGAAGCCATTGACTTGACTTCACCAACTGGTGATGCAATCGAACCTACCGTTGAAACTGAGTCGAATCCAGGAATCCAAGTGAGAGAATTGTTTGAATCCGGCACCAAAGCGACAGAAGCGGTTTCCGCAAACCTCGAATACAGCGCGGAGAATGGGTACTCAGGCAACCGGGCGTCTTACCACGGAATCGAAACAATACTTCGGCACGACGATGTGCAAAAGGCCTCGAATCTCGGCAGTTTCGAGAATGAGGATGAGCAGAGTGCACTCAGCCAGAATTCGTGGCTCTATTCGATAGTTTCTGTGGCTGCTGGAGTCGTTGTTGCATTTCCGGCCTTCAAAGCCTGGAAAAGAAAACGCAAAAATTAGAGTATCCCTGGACGGTTTGAAATCGTTGCGGGTGACATTGTTTTGAGTGCATCCAGCGAA
>JBCCEO010000217.1:0-10679 GCA_039030255.1 Planctomycetota bacterium
AGACATGTCAGGGATGAACATCTGCATAGCGGCGAGTTCGGGACGGTCGACGTTGGAGAAGCGAGTCGCGCACCCCGACACTTCGATGTGCGACCCCAGAAGTCCCTCGACGTCTTTGGGCGTGCAGTTGTTGACGGTTACTAAGAAGCGATAGTTTCTCAGAAACGCAATGAACAGTCGTAGGTGTGTCGCGTCCTTCATTTCATCTTGAATCACAATGCCGGCGCCAATTATCCTCGAATCTTCTTGTTGCCTGCCAAGGATAATTCCGGGAGTTAACATTTTAGGTGGTGGCAATTCGGCTTTTCCGGTCTTTCGTATCTGAAAGTCGACGATCTTGGGGGCCCCATCGACGAGTTTGGTCGTTCCGATGACCAGCGCTGTGGTCCGTGCAGGCGGCACCGCCTGACCTGGGCTTACCGGCAAGAGTATTCGTCCCGTTTCATCTTGAAGCCAGAGTAGTCCCCAATCAGGATCTGAGTACAAGATGGTTCCTTCAAGACGAACATTTGCTCCGTCGCGAGCCGCTTCGTTCTCAAGCCGGTAAAACTCGTCGACAGAATATACGTATCCGCTCTGCGCGAAGAGTTGAAATGGCGGCGCCAGGAACGAGAGCAGGCAAGAACTACAAAATAATAGGGTCCGAAGTTCCACTGTCATTCGAATCTACCTTGAGGGGTTTTGTAAGCGATGCGCGTCAGGTTCGTCAGAAAGACTGATATCGACAAAGTCCGATTTCGACTAACGGACGGAGACGATATGTCATCGACTTGTTGATGATTGACGAATCGCTTGGAGGGGGTTCGATTTATTGGCGTTGGTCATCGTTTTTGAAACGCATCTTGCGGAATCGTATCGAAACCGCCAAGAACCGAACCGGTGCATTGTAGACCCAGGGGCTACAACTGTGGCTAGACACCCCACCAGAAGGACTGACTGGCGTGGCAGTATCACGCCAGAAAACTAGGTCGAGTGAATGATCGCCAAACACCGATCGCAAAGAGCAAATTACAAAGAGAGAACACATGTTGAGCATGATCGCCCCAAAGTAAGCCGCCTTGAAAAAGGTGATTACATTGCGATGACTACGGATCGTATGTTCTAGAAAATGGTTGGCCGCAGTTTTGCCTCGAGCTTAGAACGAAGGTGAAATGAATTTGATGTGCGTGAAGTTTGACAGCTTCAATGATCTGTCTAATTGCTTCTGCTCGATTTCACCATGCAATGATCGCCGGTAGCTTCGATGTAAACGAATTGCGTTGCGGGTGCATCGAGTAGATCCTGCTCTATCGTAGGCCCTGGCAAGAGCTTTGGTTGTCGAAGCGAAATCCGGACTTGTGCAGGCGTTTGTCGCGTATTGGCTTGCAAAGGAGAACTGTTGTACGGTAGATTCGTCTGTGCATACAAGCTTGTTCGGAAGACATACCGAAGAATCGCGGTATGAATCGGAGTCGTCGGGGCTCCGTCTTATGAATTAACACATGATCCACGCTGCGATTGCGATCATGCAAAACTCTCTGGAGTAACACTACTGAATGGCGCTACCGATTGATCTTTGGTTGATTCATCCCAAGAAGGAAATGTGTGATGCATTTGAGGAACGGTTCGAAGGTCTCCCTCGTGTAAGCGTGATTCAATCTCGGTATGAGGATTTGCCGCCACACGATTGCTTTGTTACGGCAGCGAACGCATTTGGGATCATGAATGCAGGAATTGATGCCGCAGTGATTCAGTTCCATGGAGAGGATCTGATGCGACGAGTTCGATTACGGATAATGGATGAGTACTTAGGGGAACAGCCAATTGGCACATCGTTCATTGAACCAACCGGTAATGTTGATTATCCGTTCATCGCGCATTCACCAACGATGCGTGTGCCTGGCTCAATTGAAGGAACGGACAAGGTTTACGTGGCAACCTGGGCATCTCTGATTGCCGTTTACCGCTACAAGGCGACCAACCCAGAATCGATCAATTCAGTTGCATTTCCTGCAATGGGTGCAGGTTTCGGTGGTGTCCCCTATACCGAAGTTGCTCGTCAAATGTCAGCTGCTTACCGTCATTATCTAGATCCTCCACATCGGATGAATTGGGATATGGTGGCGAATCGCCAACGGTCAATCCATTACGATGGCAAACGGCAAGTACGCCGGTAAACAGACAGTGCACGCCGAGCCGCGAAAGAATATGAGGGCGTAGCAGCGTCTTTGCAAACTGGCTTAGGTGTGGCGGACGAGTTGCTTGCATGCCCAGCTTGTCGGTGAGGCACAAGACATTACAGATTTCGAGCTACCGAAATGACAACCATTTCAAGTTCGACGGCTGCATCGGAACCGAGCCCGAAACCAAATAAGAATGCAAGATCAATGCCGATCACCAGTGCGGCGATTTCGAGCTGGATTGACGATGCGTTGTCGATAGCGCTGGGAAAAAGGAGTCAAGATTTGCCCACACGAATTCCAAGGATTTGCAAATGAAAAGTTTAGGGTCCGTCCTAGGGCAATTACGGCATCTGACAGTGGATAGACGGTTGCAAATCCTAACGGCCGTCTGCGGTATGCTTTCTGTAGTCGTCTTCTCGTGCTCTTTTGTGGTGTTTGGTTTCTTACATCCAGACTTTAACGTCTTTGAAGACTTCATCAGCAAGCTCGGCGGGATAGGTCAACCCAATGCTCTATTCTGGAATGTTGTTGGTTTTGGCGCTGTTGGTCTATTGCTGGCTGTCTTTGGGTGGCTTTTCGGTTTATGCAGAAACGACCGAGTACTCGGCGCGTGCCTGATGGTGGCTGGGCTTGGCTTTGCACTTGCGGCCATACCAACGGATTTCTCTGCGCCGCAATCACCAATTTCCGCTGCTCATTTCATCTCGATTTGTATTGCGCTTGCGGGGTATTGTCTTGGAATGGCGCGGCTAACAGGCTCAAAATCGACCGCCTACGACCGTATCATGGCCAATTGGGTAGTTGCTCTCGCGATCCTTCCAATCGTTTGTGTTTCAGGCGGGGTGTCCGCAGAGCCGGTTGCTCACCGTATCATACTGATCGTTGTGTTTACTTGGGTCGTCCTAAATTCGTTGCGATTGCTGAAGCCTGAAAACGCTGCGGAAGTGGCTTTGTAACATCTGGATGCGCTGAAATGGGCCGAAGCTCTTTAGGATTTATGCAATGTACGAGCGACGATTTGTGGAAGGAAAGCGTGCCGAATCTGCCTACGATTTCGGTGCGCAGGGGCGGAGATGCTTCCTTTAGAAAAGTTGACGGTGGCAGATCTTAAATGTTCGGCTACGTGGTATGGGGAGATGCCGGCTAGCCATTAGACGAGTGCACCATTCTTCACGATGGCTCTGACTATTTGCTAATCGCTTATTTTGGCGATTTCAGCGTGTGATCAGCAAGGCAGCCCGCGACTAAGAGAATGATACATTTGATGGATTCAGCAAACACATAGACTAAGTGTAATTTGCTTTCGCCCACCTCTTCACCTGCAATGATTGCGTTGGATCGGATTTGCAGCAACGGCATTAGCCCCAGGTGCTGGAAAGCGAAAATGGCCAATGCCGCTGCAAACAAGAAGGCAAATCTGGCGTTGAGTTCTCGTTTGTGCCAAGACACTGCTACCATTACTGCGATCACAATGATAGCTGCGATTTCAGCGTAGGTGACCCAAAGAAATTGAGCTCTACCGACTTGCAACGCAACTGGCCTCGTCAATGACTCAACCTGGAACTTCGCTGGTGCCGCGATGATAGACCCGCCAATCACGATGCCCGTCCAAAGCAGGATAAGTCTTTTCATCCATTCATTCATTGCTTCGTCGATAATTGCGAGTTGCCGGTCGACTCTCTGGGAGTCCCCTTAGACCTAATTGTTTTCCTCGCCAGCCTCGCTGCCTGCTGCAACACATATAAGATAGTCGTCTGATCGCAGGAAGAGTTGGCCATTGTCTGCCGCCGGTGTAGCGTTGGCAGTTGAGGTGTCTTTGGTCTGGTTTTGATGTAGTAGCGTCATGTCTTCGTTGGCTTCCATAACCAAGACTCCTTCATGTCTTGATTGTAGAACAATTTTCCCATTGATAGCAAGAACGGAGGCGTACACCGGTTGGGGGCCCCCAAGCGATTGGGACCGGCCACGTGCGATCAAATCTCCGGTACTTGCGTCTTGGCAATAGTAGATGGATTTACTATCGATCCAGTAGATACGGTTTTTGAAAAGGATCGGGCTCGAGACGTAAGAAGTCAGCTTGCTGGTCCATTTTACGTGTGAATCCGTCACGTCTCCTCGACCGCCAGCTTGAACACAGATCGAACCGACCGATCGATAACCACCAAAGCAATAGACTAAGTCCTTCTCAATTAGGACCGTAGGCGACACATTTCCGGCCATGGGTGTTTGGGCATACCAAAGTAGCTTTCCCGTTGCTGGATTCAGTCCCCAAACCTCTCCGACCAATACGAAGACCAGCTCGAATGAGTCTTCGACTTCAACTAGGGCTGGAGTTGAGAAAGCATAATGAAGGCTTGGTGAATCGATGCGCCAAACCTCATCGCCACTCAGTTTATCGAAGGCAATAATAGCATTTGATTCTTCTGCAGCATTAACAATGAGCAGGCGATCGTAGAGTATTAGACTTGAACAGGAACCCCAGCCTTTCGGGTTCGATCCACGACCGACATCTTTTTTCCAAACTTCGTTACAATCGAGGTCAAAGCAATAGACGCCTGACTTTCCGAGGAAAAAGTAGACGTGCGCATCATCGCAAGTTGCGGTATTTGTGGCATATCCATGTTCTGGCAGGCCGTTGCCCCTGAAGGGATCTTCGGGCAAAATGCCGTCAATCTCATGCTTCCAGAGTTCAGTACCATCGGTGCGATCGTAGGCTAACGTATAGCGTTTGATCCAAGCTAATTCACCGTTACTTTGCTTGTCGAATTCGCATGCGGATACAAATACTCGGTCATCAGACAATACAGGGCTGCTCGATCCAATACCGGGCAACTCGACCTTCCATGCGATATTCTTCTCGTCGTCCCATTCGAGTGGAATCTTATCGTCCTCAATCACGCCTCGCCCGTTGGGGCCGCGCAATCGATTCCATCCTAAATTTCCTATCTGGAAGCTGGTTTCGCTTCTTTTGACGGCTTGGCTGCCTATCGCATCCAAAGTTGGTCGTACGACAGCGGGCGGTCGAAAAAGGATTATAGCGGTCAGAGCTGTGATGGAACCAAATACTGCAAATAGAATAACAATTCGGCGCATGAACAGACTTTTTGGCGAGTTGAAACGTTTGCTTCCAGCTGGGGTTCGACGAACTCCATTAGCCAGGCGTGGTTAACGGTTTGCTTTAAGCGTCTTCGCTAGCTTCTGAAGTTGCTCGGTCGCTTCTAGATTTTCTGGCAAGCTCTTCGGATGGAAGGCAGGCAAGAGATGCTCCCAAACAAGGTTCAGTTCTTTTGCCATGTTGTTGGAATTGGAGGTGATCGCAATCACTACATCTGATTCCGGAATTACGATGCAGAATTGACCGTCTTTTCCGTCTCCTCGGAAAGAATTATTCCGGCATCGCCAAAACTGGAAGCCATATCCTTGATTCCAGTCGCTCTCCGGATTGCTACCGTTGGAAACTTGTTTCGATGTGGCCATTTCGATCCACTCCGCGTCAAGCAATTGCTCACCCTGCCATTTTCCTTTCTGAAGATAGAACTGCCCGAAACGCGCGATGTCTTCGGTTTTCAAGAAAAGACCGTAACCTCCGAGTGCGATTCCTTGAGGCGATTGATCCCAGCGAGGCTTTTCAATTCCAAGTCGATCGAAGATCCGCGGCTGCAAATATTCGACAAGTCCTTGTCCCGTTACTTTCTCAACGATTGCTGCGAGCATATACGAAGCGGGAGTATTGTATTTGAAATGTGTGCCGGGTTTATGTGGCACAGGATGATTGAGAAAAGCTGTAACCCAATCTCCTTCGAAGTCTCGAAGTCGCACTTCGTCTTGGTGTCCTGTGGACATAGTCAACAAATCGATGACGCGCATATTCTTTAGATTGTTAGCTGCTCTAGATTCACGCTTAACGTCAGGAAAGAAGTTGAGGACGCGGTCATAGATTCCAAGTTTGCCCTCTTGCACTGCCAAGCCAACTGCAGTCGACGTAAAGCTCTTGCTAAGTGACCACAGAATGTGAGGCTTGTCAGCTGATTCCGGAGACCACCACAATTCTGAAACTACGTTTCCATGGCGCAAGATCATCAAGCTATGGATGGAATTTGCTTGTTCGTCAACTGCTTTCACGAACTCAATGATCTGCGGAGTAGCAACCCCCTGCGATTCGGGCGTCTCCCGGGGCAATGCATTGCTATCGCTCTGTGCCAGAATCGATACAGACGGAAAAAGAAATAATAGGCAAAGAAGAAATAACGATCGCATAACAGTTCGCATGGGAAGGGAGATAATAAAAGGAGATTTTGCTTGTTGAAGAGCCATTTAGCGGGCTTTTGAGGGCAAAAGAGCTTTGCGAACGAAACGGGTGTTGTCCGGCGGAATTCGGGCTTCAGGAAAGTTGATCATACCTGAGTTCTTGATCGCGTGATATGCGTCGGGAGAATGCGGCCAACTTGATTCGCTTAGTTTACTTGCAGCAATTCTTGTTCAACTCGAGCTTGTTGTATCAATTGCAAACGCTGCTGGAACCTGCGTTGAGCAATTCCTTTTTGCAATTGCCGCAGTTTCGAGCTGATGTCGAGCTTCAGTTCCCCGCCTGCCGACATTCTTCGAATCGCCTTCGATACCCAAGGAGCTTCGAGCACTAGCAGGTCATCTTCGGCAGACATAAAGATTTGGCAGGATCCTGGATCTCCCTGTCTCGCGGATCTTCCCATTAGCTGTTGATCTACTCTTGAGGATTCATGCGGTTCACTCACGATGACATGGAGACCACCAGAACACTTCGCCTTGTTGTCAAGTTGGATGTCTGTTCCTCTCCCAGCCAGGTTTGTAGCGACGGTGATCGATCCAGATTGGCCGGCTTGTGAGATAATCGCCGATTCGCATTCTTCATCGCAACCGGTGAGCAACTGCGGTTGTAAATCTAGCGTCTTGAGTAGATCCGCGATGCGATGACTATCGCGGATGCTGTGCGTTCCTATAAGGACGGGCATCCCGGAGGCATGTTGTTGTGCTGTCGAAGCCACAATTGCCTGGAGCTTTTGTTCCTTGGTCACGAAGCTTCGCAAGCCATGATATGTTCTTTGGCAAGGCAGTCGACGGGAGATGCGACGTACCTTGACTCCGTAAACTTGCCTGAATTCCTTTTCGCAGTCCGTCGTCGTACCGGTAAGCCCTCCGAGGAACTCGTAGCTTGAGTAGAACTGCTGGCAGGTTAGCTGCGCTAGGACTGCCTGTTCTGCCGAAGGGCGAATGCCTTCTTTGGATTCAATTGCTTGTTGCAATCCAAATTGCCATTTTCGTTCAGCGTGAATTCTGCCGGTGCCCTGGTCTACTATTTGAACCTGATTCTGCTTGATGATATAGTCGACAGTGGGTTGGTATAGGAATCGAGCGGAAGCAGCAAGCTCTACGTAGGTTTCCCAGGGACGGAGCAACAAATCAGGATTGAGACAAGACTCAGCGTCCTTAACGGCCTGCATCGAATTTGAATCTGCACGGATCCTCACCGCCTTCCCCACGAATTCTAAGTCGTCTTTGCTTAATCGGCTAGCAAGCTCCGATGCTTGTAGAATGATGCTTTCGTCCGTCGCATAGGAATGCTCTGCCGCGGAGAGGACGAGAGGTGAAATGGCATCATCAATCAACACGTGATCGGCTTCATCCACAATGGAGAACGCCAACGGCCGTTGCAACCTTGGGGCCGCTTCATCGTTGAGCCTTTCGAGGATTCTAGTCCCGGGCGAAAGGTCGAACGCTGCGGCTTGCGATAAACGGTCTCGCATGCAATCGAATCCGAATTCATATCCCGGCCCGTAAGTGATATCCTTGTTGTAAGCTGTGCATTTCTGCTCGAGATCATCTCTATGTTGTAGCGAGCCGACGCTGAGTCCAAGGCTATTCGCAGCATTCGACGTGAGAGCAGCGTCACGGTTGGATAGATATTCATTGGGAGTTGAGATATGGACGCCACGTTGATGAAGGGCTAAGGCTATGGCTGCTGTGGTCGTAGCTAGCGTTTTTCCTTCGCCAGTTGCCAGTTCAACAATGTTTCCGCCCACAATCGCCAATGCCGCCCTTAATTGGCATTCGAATAGCTCAAAGCCGGTTTCACGCCGTATGGATTCACTGGCTAGTGCGATGGATCGGGCTGAAAGCTCTGGAATCGACGCAGGTGATTTTTCGCAGCTTTGCAAGACGAGTTCTTTGAGGCGATAAGCTTCGGCTCGTAATTCAAGTCTGGAGAGAAGCGAGCAGTGAGACTGAAATTCCCGAACAAGTTTCAATGAAAATTCGCGAGGCATCTGGTTTATTCCACATCGTCCACTTGTAGGAGCGTTCCCATCGACTGATGCAGCTGAGTAAATGACATTGCATAGCGGGACTGTGCTGCGGCAAAGGCGGCTTCTTCTCCTGCCAATCTCTCTTGGGATGAAAGTAGATCTTCCAGGAGCAGAAGATAGGAATCCTCGCGTCCCGGCAGCGATTGCCAGCGATCCAGCAGATAACGAGTCTCTTGTTCGGTTGCTTGCATCGCCTGATATCGACTCGAAAGCTCGGCATAACTCGTGTGTAGGTCCCTTACAGCGATCTCGACCTCAGCAATCGCTCGTTGTGCGACCAGCCGAAATCTTCGCAGTTCTTGTTTCAACTCGACTAGCCGAATTTGCTGCTGAGCTTTGGCGGCCCGGTTTCCACGCGGCAGCTCGAACTCGAAACCGAAATTTATGCCAGGACCGCCGTCGGAGAACTGATTTACCCAGGCATCGAAAACATCCGAATCGCCTTCGAGGCCTGCAACATAGCTTCCAACGATCAAATCCAGTTTCGGAAATAGTTCGTTCTTTGCCACTCCAGCTCGACGATTCGCCGCGCGGATCTTGCGGATCGCTCTTGAGATATCTCGGCGATTGCAAAGTGCAGTTGATACTGCATCCTCCAGTTGGACATGGTGGTAATCCAAGGTCGGGAATTCGTTTGGGACGATTTCCTTGGCGGAACTCGTGCCCGAACAAGGATCGGCAACCAAGAGTCGTAGCTGAGTTTCCGTATCTTGTATGTTCGTAGCCAAACGTGCAATTTCGGCGCTACGTGTCTTAAGTGCAGCTCGAGTGCGCAGTATTTCTCTCGGTGTCGCGTCCATTTGAGAGCGTGCATTTAGATGCTGCAAAATCTCCTTGGCGGATTCGATGAGTCGCAGTTTCTGTGAATATTCTGCACGCAAGCGAAACAGATTCCAGTACGTGGACGTGACGTCGGCAAAGTGCTGGTTGGAGATGTCGATCAATTCGTCGATAGAACTTCGATAGTCTGTTTTGGCCAGCAGAATCAGAGCTTCGTTATAGTCGCGGCCCCCCTGACGCAACATGGGTTGTCGATAGTTTAGCTGGAGTCGCGTGGTACCCTGGTTTGGCGGCAATAGAAAGATTGAGTTGTTGTTTAGATAGCCGAGTTGCTGGGCAATTTCCAATTGCCCGCCGTAGAGATTCTTCTTTGACAATCCAGCCGCCCCAATCCAGTTGCTTTGCTGAAAACGATCGTCGTTGTTGCCAGTCGTAAGTGTACTGCCAATTGGATCATTGAGTCGATCGTAGCTACTGTTAATGAATTGCATCCAGTCGAACTGCGAGGCTTGTACCAAAACGGCGTTTCTTTGTACCTGACTCTCAAGTCTGGCAATTTGAAGTTGGGGTGACTTGATCGCTGCTTTGCTCAGCAGTTGCGGAAGTCTGCAGTAATTAGGCTCTCTGTTGCCGATCAAAACGCTACTCGTTACGGCAGGGTACCACCAGAAATGCAGACTGGTTGGCAAGGGTTCGCTCGGCTGAATCATTGGTTTACCCGGCGCATGTGCAACTTGGGCAAATCGTCGTCTGAAGGGTTGCAGCAACTGCCTTCCGTCCGAATCTTTATTGGCGGGCTTCACACGAATTGTGTGTAAGGGCATTTTCATTGCTGATGCCGACTGTAGTCGCACCATACTGCTCGCGGCAGTTGTTGCATTCGACTCAAATTCGTTATCCGTTGTGTCGCTCGTAATTTCATCGCGCACTGGAGGCGGAATTGAGTGAATTCCATCAGGTATGGCTCTAACCGCTTCCACTTCCGGCTTCGGCAAAAAAGGGTCCTCCTGCCAAGGTAGAGGAGCAGCAGGCTGCGGTGCATTACGCTGATATTTTTCATCGACGCTTGCCTGCGGTTTGAGTGAAGGTGGAGGAGGCAAACTTTGTAGATTGTCGTCTTGCTGGAAGCGAATTCGGTTCAAGCTCGTGGGCCTCGCTTGCTCGCTTTTCGGGCGTACACTCGGCGGTGGCGGTAGTTCATGCACGAGCGTTGGCAGGGAGGAGCCTACGCCCTCAGCTGCGGCAAAGGCCTTTTTGTTGCTGTCGAACCGATGCATCTTCGTCGGCAATGTCGGTTGTTTGTGGTTGCCGCGCGAGGATACTCTGGACTGTTGGCCTTGGCTTATCAGAAGCGGAAGAGCGAATTGGACCAGGCAGAGGATTGAGAAAGTGCGGGCAT